>NZ_JBKJPP010000178.1:0-8153 GCF_046595215.1 Lapillicoccus sp.
CGCCGCGCCAGGCCTCGCACTGGACCCTCGACGGGCTGCCCCTGCCCTACGTCCCCCTCGTGGAGGACTGGACACCCCGCACGGATCCCCCCGCCCATCTCGGACACTACGAGCAGAGCCTCGCCGCCGATCCGTCGGCGGCTGCAGCCGCCGCCATCCCGGTCGAGCGGATCGGCGGCGAGGTCGTCCTCGTGGCGGGCGAGGACGACCAGGTCTGGCCGAGTGCACACTTCACCCGGGCCATCGTCCGGCGCCGGGCGGAGCACGGGCTCGCGACGCGGGTCGTCACGCACCCGCACGCCGGACACCGCACCATCCTCCCCGGCGAGCCCCCGGTCACCGTCGGTGCCCACCTGGCGCGAGGAGGCACCGTGCAGGCCGACGCGGAGCTGGGCGCCCGGGCGTGGCCGGTCCTCGTGGAGGTCCTCCGCCTCCACGAGCACCCCACGTGAGGGGTCAGGTCCCGGTGGGGACGTCGGCGCGGTGGCGCAGCGCGTAGAACGTCACCGCGCTGGCCGCCGCGACGTTGAGCGAGTCCACACCCCCGGCCATGGGGATCCGCACGGTGAGGTCCGAGGCGACGATGGTGCGCCGCGACAGCCCGTCCCCCTCGGTCCCCAGCACGATGGCCAGCCGCGGCGGCGGGTCGGCCGCGAGGACGTCGAGGCTGACCGAGTCCTCCTCGAGCGCCAGCGCCGCCACGGTGAAGCCCGCATCGCGCAGGACGTCGATGCCGGCGGGCCAGGGATCGATCCGCGTCCAGGGCACCTGGAAGACCGTGCCCATCGATACCCGGATCGAGCGACGGTAGAGCGGGTCGGCACACCGCGGCGTCACGAGCACCGCGTCCACCCCGAGGGCGGCCGCCGAGCGAAAGACCGCGCCGACATTGGTGTGGTCGACGATGTCCTCGAGGACCGCGATGCGGGTCGCGCCCGCGATGAGGGCGTCCACCGGCGGGAGCACGGGGCGCTGCATCGACGCGAGAGCTCCGCGGTGGAGGTGGAACCCCGTTAGCTGTTCGATGACGTCGTGCTCCCCGACGAGGACCGGTATGCCGTCCGCCTCGGCCTGCGAGACGAGGTCAGCGAGGTCGTCGAGCCAGCGTTCGGCCATGAGGTAGGACCGGGGGCGGTGGCCGGCGGCGAGGGCGCGGCGGATGACCTTGTCCGACTCTGCGATGTAGAGACCGCGCTCGGGCTCGGACCGGCGACGCAGGGCGACGTCGGTCAGCGCGACGTAGTCCGCGAGCCGCTCGTCGTGGCCCTCGACGTCCAGCGAGGTGATCCGGATCGGTGTCAGGAGAACCACACGAGCTTGACGATCGCGATCACGCCGATGAGGATGATCAGCCCGCGCAGCGCGGTCGGGGGGATCCGCCGACCCACGCGGGCGCCGATGATGCCGCCGACGAAGGCGCCGATGCCGATCAGCAGGGCCACGACCCAGTTGATCTGGTCGCGGGCGAAGATCACGAACATGATCGCCGCGACGAAGTTGACGATGAGGCTGAGCACGTTCTTGTAGCCGTTGAGCCGCTGCAGGGGCTCGGTGCTCAGCGCGGAGAACAGGCCCATGAGCAGGACGCCCTGAGCGGCCCCGAAGTAGCCGCCATACATCCCGGCGACGAGCACCCCGACCCCGATCAGCCAGGCGTGCCACCGTGGAGCGGACTCGTCGTGGTGGTGGGCGGCCCCGGTGGCCTGGAGACGCGGACCGACGAGGACGAGCACCAACGCCACGACGATCAGCGCCGGCACGATGGCCTTGAAGGCCGCTGCCGGGAGCACGAGCAGCAGCGCGGCCCCGATGATCGACCCGACGAGGGACAGGGGCATCAGCCGCCGCAGCGTGCGCGCCCTGCCCGTCAGCTCGTGGCGGTAGCCGAAGCTGCCACTGACCCCGCCGGCGACGAGACCGATGTTGTTGCTGACGTTGGCGCTCAGCGGCGGGAAGCCGAGGAAGAGCAGCACCGGGAAGGTGACCAGGGTGCCGGACCCGACGATGGTGTTGATGGTGCCGGCCGTCATTCCCGCCGCGAGGATGGCGAGGACCTCGAGCACCGACACCCGGTCACCCTATCCACGGGTGGCCGGGCGGCCCATGTCAGGTCCGGCGGGTGGCCCGTGTCAGGTCCGGCGGGTGGCCCGTGTCAGGTCCGGCGGGTGGCCGGTCGCGGGCGGCTCAGGGTGCCGGCGACGGCCGCGGTGGGCCGGCGGATCACTGCTCCTGGACCGGGCTGGGCCGACCGGCCGGCGGCGCCTGCCCCGGTTGCAACTCCTGCTGGGGGATCTGGTCGGTGGGCTGCGCCCGCGGCGGCACCTGGTCAGGAGCGGGGACGACCGGCGGCTGGCGACGGATCGGCGGGGTCGCGTGCGCGGTCGCCTCGGCGCTGGCCTGACCCGCTTGCCCCCGGGCCTCGGCGAGTGCCTTGGCCGGGTCCTGCAGGAGGGTGTCGGCGAAGGCGTTGTCCTCCGGGCCGGGATCGACCCACTCCTCCTCGTCGTCGCCGTTCTGCATCGGCTTGTCGCCGCCCAGGGCGCCGCTGATCCCGCGCAGGGCATCGGTGACCTCGGACGGGATGATCCACATCTTGTTGGCGTCACCGCGGGCGAGCTGCGGCAGGACCTGGAGGTACTGGTAGGCCAGCAGCCGCTGGGTCGGCTTCCCCCGGTGGATCGCGGCGAAGACCTGCTGGATCGCTCGGGACTGACCCTGGGCCTCGAGGATCCGGGCCTGGGCCGAGCCCTCGGCTCGCAGGATCTGCGACTGCTTCTCACCCTCTGCGGTGAGGATCGCGGACTGCTTGACCCCCTCGGCGTTGAGGATTGCTGCTCGGCGGTCCCGCTCGGCGCGCATCTGCTTCTCCATCGAGTCCTGCACCGAGTGCGGCGGGTCGATGGCCTTCAGCTCGACCCGGTTGACGCGGATCCCCCAGCGACCGGTCTCCTGGTCCAGGACGCCACGCAGCTGGGCGTTGATCTGGTCGCGCGAGGTCAGCGTCTGCTCGAGGTCGAGCGATCCGATGACGTTGCGCAGCGTCGTCACCGTGAGCTGCTCGATGCCCTGGATGAAGTTCGCGATCTCGTAGATGGCTGACTTCGCGTCGGTGACGGTGTAGTAGATGACCGTGTCGATGCTGACGACGAGGTTGTCGGACGTGATCACGGGCTGCGGCGGGAAGGTGACCACCTGCTCGCGGAGGTCGATGTTGGCGCGCACCTTGTCGACGAAGGGCACGAGCACGTGCAGGCCGTCGTCCAGGGTGCGGCTGTAGCTGCCGAGCCGTTCGACGATCTGCGCGGTCTGCTGCGGGACGATCCGGATGGTCCGGGCCGCCACGATGGCCGCGAAGATGATGAGCAGAGCCACGACGATCAGTGTCAGCAGACCGCTGTCCACGGGAACTCCATTCCTGCCGGCCCCCTGGGCTGGCCCCTCGAGGTCTGCGGGTCGATCCGACCCGCAGGTCAAGCCCTGACTCCCCACGCGGTCCTCACCGGCCGCTGTCGGGCGTCAGACGTTCAGATGGGTGGGATGACGCGGGTGACCACTGCGGTGGCGCCCTCGATGGCGAGAACGCGCACCTCGTCGCCGGGGTGGGTCTCCTCACCGTTGGCGGTCCTGGCGGACCACGTCTCCCCGCCGATCTTCACCCGGCCGGAGGTGCCGGAGATCGTCTCCAGGACGAAGCCAGAACGGCCGATGTAGCCCGCGGTGCCCATCCTGGCCCCGTCCGGGCGCACGGTGAAGCGTCGCTTGGCCCACGGACGGACGAGGCCGAGCAACCCACCCGCCACGACAACCGCGACGACGGCCTGCAGCGGAAAGGGAGCCCCGACGGCCGCAGCCGCCGAGCCGCCCAGCGCACCACCGGCAAGCATGAGGAACACGAAGTCGACCGTGGCCGCCTCGATCGCGCCCAGGGCGAGGGCTGCCCCGACCCACGCGAGCCATGCGTAGTTGTCGAACACCCCGTCACCTTCTCCCGACGGGGCCGCCGAAGGACCCCCTCACCTCTATGACGCTTACCCATATGCGGTAGTTCCTCACGGGAGCGCTGGGGCCAGGGCAGCCGCCCGGGCGGACCATCGCTCCCCGTGGCGCTCGACGACCAGCGGCAGGCCGAAGGTCTCGGAGAGGTTCTCGCCCGTGAGGGTCGTCTCGAGCGGACCTGCGGCGACGATCCGGCCCTCGCGCAGCAGCAGCACGTCGGTGAACGATGGCGGGATCTCCTCGACGTGGTGGGTCACCAGGACCATGGCCGGTGCCTCGGTGTCCGCGGCGAGCGCGCCCAACCGGGACACGAGGTCCTCGCGCCCCCCGAGGTCAAGGCCGGCGGCGGGCTCGTCGAGGAGCATGACCTCCGGATCGGCCATCAGGGCTCGGGCGATCTGCACGCGCTTGCGCTCTCCCTCGCTGAGGGTGGCGAAGTGGCGGTGCGCGAGGTGCGCAGCGCCGAGCGCGGTGAGCAGCTGCATCGCACGCACGTAGTCCTGCGCGTCGTACGCCTCGCGCCACCGGCCCACGATCGCGTAGGACGCCGTGACGACGACGTTGCCCACGAGCTCGTCGCCCGGGATGCGTTCGGCGACCGCGGCGCTGGCCAGCCCGATCCGCGGACGCAGCTCGAAGACGTCGACGGCCCCGAGGACCTCCCCGAGCACCCCGGCGACGCCGGACGTCGGGTGGATGCGCGCCGCGGCCAGCTGCAACAGCGTCGTCTTGCCGGCACCGTTGGGGCCGAGCACGACCCAACGCTCCCCCTCCTCCACCTCCCAGGTGATGGCGTCGAGGAGGAGGTTGCCGCCACGCACCACGCTCACATCGGCAAAGGCGAGGACGTCGCTCATGGCGCCACCATAGTTGACGGACGACCACCAACGGACGACCTCGGGCCGCGCCAACCTCCTTCCCCCGGACCCGCCGGACACCGCCACCTAGACTGCGTCGATGCCCACCCTGCCCGTCTCGGTGCGTCTCGCCGTGTGGGCGACCGCCGCCTTCCACGGCCGCCTGGACCTCGAAGAGGCGATCGCCCGGGCGCACCCCGACCTCGACCACTGGAGCGGCGACCTCAGCCGCCTCCGGCTGTGGCGCGACCTCGGCGAGAGCGCGGTCCTCGTCGCTCTCCCCCGTCCCGGCGACCTCACCGGTATGCCGCGGGCGCAGGTCGACGTCTCGGGCGCGGCTGCCGCGCGGGGCGAGTGCGCCTACGTCGCCGGCATGGGCGGGCTCCTCGTCCCGACCCTGTCGACCTTCGGCCCGGACGGCGACGAGGGCACCGCAGCCGAGTGGACGGCATACGACAGCGAGCCGGTCGCCCGTCACCTCCTCGAGTCGATCAGCCTCGGCGACCTCGAGCGGGCCCTGGCCCACGCCATCACCGAGAGCTCGTCCAGCCTCGAGGAGGTCGAGGGCCGGCCGTGGTCCTCCCAGCCCCGCGAGGACGCCGAACGTCGGCTCGGCGAGGACCGCTGGGGCCTGCCCCGGGACCTCGCGCCGCGCGCCGTGCGCCTCATCGGGATGGCCGCGCGCATCGGTGTCATCGCCGACGAGGGGCTGCGTCTGGCGTCGGCGGGGCCGGCCCTCGACCTGCACTCGTCCACCCGCCGGGAGAGCGGCCTGCGGTCGCTGCAGTCTGCCGCCGACGCCGCCCTGGCCGGCGCGACGAACATCGCCGTCATGGAGGTCGCCGGTTGGCGACCGGCGTGAGGCGCGCGCTCAGCCCCCGAGGACCTGGCGGTAGACCTCCATCGTGCGATCCCCGATGGTGTCCCACGAGAAGTGCTCGATGGCTCGGGCACGGCCGGCGCGGCCCATCCGGGCGGCGCGGGCCGGGTCGCTGACGGCCTCGCTCAGGTGCGCCGCGAGGGTCGCCACGAAGGCGTCCGGGTCGACCGGTGTGCCGCTGCCGCCCGGCACCTGCTCGATGGGCACGAGCCAGCCGGTCTCACCGTCGACGACGACCTCGGGGATGCCCCCGGTGGCCGTGGCGACCACGGCCAGCTCGCAGGCCATCGCCTCGAGGTTGACGATGCCGAGTGGTTCGTAGACCGAGGGACAGGCGAAAACCGTTGCTGCAGAGAGAAGTGCAACGACCTCGTTGCGGGGCAGCATCTCGGGGATCCACACGACCCCCTCACGGGTTGCCGTGAGCTCGCCCATGAGCTGCTCGACCTCGGCGAGGATCTCGGGGGTGTCGGGTGCGCCGGCGCAGAGGACGAGCTGGACCTCGGGCGGCAGCGCGGCCGCGGCGCGCAGGAGGTAGGGCAGGCCCTTCTGCCGGGTGATCCGGCCGACGAAGATCACGCAGGGCTTGTCGGGGTCGACGCCGTGGCGGCGCACGATCGCCTCGTCGACGCGCTTGCCCCACAGGTCGGCGTCGATGCCGTTGTGCACGACGTGGACCCGCTGGGGGTCGAGGGAGGGATAGCTGCGCAGGATGTCGGTGCGCATGCCGGCACTGACGGCGACGACGGCGGCGGCGCCCTCGTAGGCCTCACGCTCGGCGAACGACGAGACGCGGTAACCGCCCCCGAGCTGTTCGGCCTTCCACGGACGCATCGGCTCGAGGCTGTGGGCGGTGACGACGTGCGGCATACCTCCGAGCAGTCCGGCGAGGTGGCCCGCGAAGTTGGCGTACCAGGTGTGCGAGTGGACCAGGTCCGCGCCGGTGCAGTCCTGCGCCATCGCGAGGTCGACCCCGAGCGTCGTGATCGCGGCATTGGCACCCGCCAGCTCGGCGAGGTCCGCGTATGCCGTGGTGCCGGCCTCGTCTCGGGGCTCACCGAAGCAGCGCACCCGGACGTCGATGTCACCTCGGCTCCGCAGGGCGCGGACCAGTTCGGCCACATGAACTCCGGCGCCCCCGTAGACCGCCGGGGGGTACTCCTTGCTGAGGATGTCGACTCGCACGCCGCCGACACTAGTCCCGGACAACCCCTCGCCGCGATGGCTCGATGACCCTAGGGTGTGGGCATGGCACGCAGGGCGCAGAATCCTAAGGTGTTGGCGATCGTCCTCGCGGGCGGCGAGGGCAAGAGGCTCATGCCGCTCACGGCTGACCGGGCCAAACCCGCCGTCCCCTTCGGGGGCATCTACCGGCTCATCGACTTCGCCCTGTCGAACGTCGTCAACTCGGGCTACCTGAAGGTCGTCGTCCTGACGCAGTACAAGTCGCACAGCCTCGACAAGCACGTCACGTCGACGTGGCGGATGTCGACGTTGCTCGGCAACTACGTCGCCCCCGTGCCGGCCCAGCAGCGGATGGGCAAGGACTGGTACCTCGGCAGCGCCGACGCGATCTACCAGAGCCTCAACCTGGTCCACGACGAGAAGCCCGACATCGTCGTCGTCGTCGGCGCCGACCACGTGTACCGGATGGACTTCGCCCACATGGTCGAGCAGCACATCGAGACGGGGGCCGGAGTCACCGTCGCGGCGATCCGCCAGCCGATCTCGCTCGCCGACCAGTTCGGGGTGATCGAGGTCGACGACGACGACCGGCGCAAGATCGGGGCCTTCCTCGAGAAGCCGACGAACGCCAAGGGACTGCCCGACAGCCCGGACGAGGTCCTCGCCTCGATGGGCAACTACGTGTTCGACGCCGACGTCCTCATCGACGCGGTCGTCTCCGACCACGACCGCGAGGGCAGCAAGCACGACATGGGCGGCGACATCGTCCCGGCCTTCGTGGCGGAGGGAGGCGGCTACGTCTACGACTTCAAGGACAACCCCATCCCCGGGGCGACCGACCGGGACCAGGGCTACTGGCGCGACGTCGGCACCATCGACTCGTACTTCGAGGCCAACATGGACCTCATCTCGATCCACCCGATCTTCAACCTCTACAACTACGAGTGGCCGATCTACACCTCGACGGGGTCGCTGCCACCCGCGAAGTTCGTGCACGGCCACGGTGACCGGGTCGGTGAGGCGCGCAACTCGGCCGTCTCCCCCGGTGTCGTCATCAGTGGCGCCCAGGTCCAGGGCTCGGTGCTCGCGCCGAGGGTCCACGTGCACAGCTACGCCTCGATCGTCGACAGCGTCATCCTCGACGGCGTCGACGTGGGCCGCTACGCGACGATCCGGCGGGCGATCGTCGACAAGAACGTCATCGTCCCCGAGCATGCCGAGATCGGCGTCGACCA
>NZ_JBKJPP010000201.1:0-9017 GCF_046595215.1 Lapillicoccus sp.
CTTGGACTTGGTCTTAGACAACTCGGCATTCCCTTCTACGTCGTGAGCAGGCCAGCCCTGGACGAAGCGCCGGCAGCCACGTTACGAGAAGGCATCCACACTCGGGCCATGTCCCTACCAGCGGTCACAAACGTCCGGCGACCCCGGTGACAGCACCTCTGAGATCATCCGAACAGGAGCCGTGAGTCATGCCGGGGCCGTTGGCCTGCACCCCCAAGGTGAGGGCTCCAAGAAGGTAACGGGAGCCGGAAAGACGCAGGGCGGAGTTGTGCGAGGTGCAGCATTTGCGGAAGGCCAGCGCCGGCCGGCAATTCACGGGCCGCCAAGTTCAAGTGCGGTCATGGAGTTCCGAGGCGGCGTCGCCGTGGATTCGCTCGTTGCGCGCCCTGATGAAGTCCATCGACCGGCTCATGTAGGTGCGGTACTCGGCAACGCTCGCGGCCGGCAGTGGGTCACCCGCGAAATCGTCGAAGGTCGTGAAGAACTTCACCTATACGTAGTCCTCCGAGACCAGGTCGTTGACGAGGAAGTGGTCGACGCACCCGCGGAAGTCGCCGAAGAGGGCGAAGAAGTCGCCAAGCCGGGCGAGGACGTCACGGAGGGGGCTGACGGTGCCCAGGTAGTGGCGTCGGAGGCACTCGAGAGTGAGGTCGAAACGGTCGCCGATCCCGGAATGAATGCCGCGGGCCTGATTGATCGAGTACGGCCGTGCACGCCAGGCCGCAGAAGGCGTTCACCTCGTCGGCCGGCGCCTGTCGGACGACGTCGACGAGGCGCGCTGGCCGACTCCAACCTGAGTAGGTGGCGGCAATGGTGTGGCTGCTCAGCCGGAAGTTGCTCTCTCGGGGAGGTCTGTCTCCCCGCGCACCTCAGAACAGCTCGACGAGGTTGCGGTAGGGGTCGAGGCGCTTGTCGGTGACGTCGAGCTCGGTCACCATGAGGTCGATCTGGTCCCAGCTGAGGCACCTTGCGGCAGAACCGGTTTCGAACTTCGCGGAGTTCACGGCCATGACGACGTGGTCGGACAGCTGGGCCATGAGCTTCTTGACCTCGGTCTCCTCGGCGGAGAACTCACTCGTCCCGAAGCGCGCGTCGATCGCCGCCGCCGAGAGGAATGCCCTCGCGAAGGAGAATTGGCGCAGGGTCAACGTGGCGACAGGTCCGACGAGCGACCCGGCATTGGGGTCCTTCTGACCCCCCGTGAGGTAGGCGTGCACGCGGGGGTCCCGGTGGAGGGTGAGGAAGGTCTCGACCCCGTCGGTCACCACCGAGAGGTTCTCTGAGTGGGGGAGGGAGCCGGCGAGCACCGAGATCGTCGACGACGCGTCCATGCAGATGCCGACACCCCCGGCTGGCACGAGGCCTACGAGCTTGCGCGCGATGATCTGCTTGGCCGCCCCAGCCCGACCCTCTCGCGCCACGAACGGTTCGGCGCCACGAACGGCGCCGCCCCGAACACGACGGACGACGCCATGGTCCTCGAGCGCCTGGAGGTCGCGGCGGATCGTCATGGTGCTCACCCCGAACCGGTCCGCGAGCTCCTCGATGCGCAGTGTCCCGTCGACGCTGAGCAGGTCGGTGAGCGACTGGCGGCGGCTTTCGAGGTCCACGCTGCTCTTCGCGCCCATCGCGCGTCTCCTTTCCCTGTGATCTTGGAGCCAAATTGTCACACATCTGTGACCTAACGGAGCCGGGCGGGGCCAGTCACGGACAGGAATCGGGGGCGCACCACGACGGCGCTGCGGCTGGTGCCTGAAGAGCGCTGCAAAACATCGGTATTCGACTCCAGTGCTCGCTCGGCCACGATTCTCCGCGCCCTCAACTCCTTGACAAACTGATGTGACATCGTGTGAACTTCACATGAACGAACATACTAGATGGTCGGCAAGTGACCGTCCGCTCCCTCGATACGACGACGAAGTCGGAGATCCCGTGACAGCCCCAGCGCTCGAGTGCCACGATCTGGTCAAGGCCTTCGGTGGGGTCCCGGTCCTCAAAGGCGTCTCGCTCTCCCTCGCTCCCGGTAGCGTCACTGCACTCGCCGGCGAGAACGGCGCCGGCAAGTCCACGATGATGAAGATCGCGTCTGGCCAGCTGCGTCCCGACTCGGGCGACGTTCTCGTCGAGGGGGCCCCGCTCGCCGCGGGCGACCCGTACGCCGCTCACCGGCAGGGCGTCGCCATCGTGCCGCAGGAGCTCGCGCCGATCCTCGACATGAAGGTCTACGAGAACCTCTTCCTCGGCCGCGAGATGCGCGGTCGCGCCGGTCTCCTCGACCGTCGCCGGATGGCTCGCGAGGCCAAGCAGATGCTCGAGGTCTTCGGGGTCGACATCGATCCGCAGGCGGTGCTGCGCAGCCTATCGGTGGGGCTGCGCCAGATCGTCGAGATCGTCAAGAACTCCAGCGGCGGGGCCAAGGTGCTCCTTCTTGACGAGCCGTCGTCCGCGATCGCGGAGCGGGAGGTCGAGCGTCTGTATGCCGTGGTGAACCGGCTGCGCGATCAGGGGGTCGCGATGCTCTACACGACGCACAAGATGGAGGAGATCCGGGCGCTCGCCGACCGGGTGGTCGTCCTGCGCGATGGTGGATTGGTCCTCGACGAACCGCTGGGTAAGGTCACCGACGACGACATCGTCGAGGCGATGATCGGCCGTGAGCTCGAGGACCTTTTCCCGATCGTCAGCGCGCCTGGGTCCGAGGTCGCTCTCGAGGTGCGCGGGCTGCACGTCCAGGGCTACAGCGCCCCGATCGACCTCACCGTTCGCCGGGGGGAGATCGTCGGACTCGCCGGGCTCGTTGGGGCCGGCCGGACCGAGCTGCTTGAAGCGATCTTCGGCGTCCGCAAGTCCGTCGCCGGCACGGTCTCTGTCGGCGGCCACACCGTCGCCCGCAACCAGCCGGCCGCCTCCATCACCCGGGGCATGGCCCTCGTCCCCGAGGATCGCAAGGGGGCCGGGGCGGTGCTCACGATGAGCGTCCTCGACAATGGGTCCCTTCCGAGGCTATCGCGGTTCACCGCCGGGGGATGGCTGCGGCAGGGCCACCGGTCGAAGGTCGTCAAGGACGCCATGTCATCGGTGCGCCTGCGCAGCCGCAGCCTCTCCCAGCACGTCGGAACGCTCTCCGGCGGCAACCAGCAGAAGGTCGTCCTCGCCCGCTGGCTCACCGGACACGTGGACGTTCTCCTACTCGACGAGCCCACCCGTGGTGTCGACGTCGGGGCCCGGAGCGAGATCTACCGGATCATCTCCGACCTCGCCGACTCTGGGATGGCTGTCCTCATGGCGTCGTCGGACATGCCGGAGGTGCTCTCCCTCTCGCACCGGGCGCTCGTGATGCGCGAGGGCCAGGTCGCCGGTGAGCTCGACCGGGCTGCCCTCGGCCAACCCACCGCGCAGGACACGATCTTCCGCCTCGCTGCCGGGCTCGAACCGACCGACCCCCCGAGGCCCGCAGCGGAACCCCGTCCCGTCAGCACTACCCCCACCACATCCCTGGAGGACGCCCGATGACCACTCAGCAGCTGACGCCGGCGCCGGACACGGGGACCTCGGTCCCGGAGCCAGAGGCCGGGGGTCGCTTCACCGCGGTGTGGTTCCGGGACCAGGCAATTCGCCGGGCCATGGTCATCGTGATGGTGCTGATCATCTCCTACTTCAGTTACCGCAGCGCCCGCTTCGGCACCCTCGACAACATCCAGAACATCGCCATCGCGGCCGCCCCGTTTGCCCTGATCGCCCTCGGGCAGACCTTAGTCATCCTGACCGGAGGCATTGACCTCTCGGTGGGGTCCCTTATTGCCCTCAGCGCGATGGCCGCCGCGGCCACGGTGAAGGGCCATCCCGAGCGCCTTCTCATCAGCGTGCTCGTCGCCGTCCTCGTGGGGCTGGTCGCCGGCGCCGTCAACGGGTTCCTCGTGTCGAGGGTTAACGTGCCGCCGTTCATCGCCACCCTCGGGATGCTCACCACCGCCTCGGGCCTCGCCTACGTCGTCGGCGGCGGAGCCCCGATCAACGGTTTGCCTGCGGAGTTCGGCGAGATCGCCAACAACAAGGTGCTCGGTCTCCAGATCCCCGTCATCGTCATGATCGTCGGCATCATCGTGCTGGCCGTGGTGATGCGGCGGACCTCCTACGGCATGAGGATCTACGCCGTCGGCGGCAACCCGGTGGCGGCCCAGATCGCCGGCGTCAAGACCAAGCGGATCCTCTTCAGCGTCTACGTGATCAGCGGAACGCTCGCCGGCCTCTCCGGCGTCATGCTCGCCTCCCGCGTCATCTCCGGACCACCAAACCTCGGCCAGGGCTACGAGCTGGACGCGATCGCCGCCGTCGTCATCGGCGGGGCCAGCCTCCTCGGCGGCCGCGGTGGCATCTGGGGCACCGCCCTCGGCCTGCTCCTCATCCAGACCCTCAACAACGGCCTCGACATCCTCATCGTCCCGGCCTACTGGCAGAGCGTGATCAAGGGCGTGCTCATCGTCGCCGCGGTCGCGGTCGACGTCTGGTCGGCCCGCCGTCGGACCTGAGCTCTGGCTCGTTCCCCCGACTCACTCGAGCTGCCCGCAGGCCTACACGCCCCGTCAGACCTTCGCATCTCCCGTACCCCAATACCACCACCACGAAATTGGAGAAACGATGTTCAATCGACCTCTGCGCGCCCTCGCCGTCGCCCTCACCTGCGTCGCGCTTCTCTCGGCGGCCGCCTGTGGCGCCGGTGACCCCAGCAAGAACTCCGGCGATAACGCCAGCTCGGGCGGCACTGCGGGCGGGACCAAACAGATACGCGTCGGCATCAGCGTCTACGACACGTCGTCCTTCATCACGGCCGGCAAGGCCGGCATCGATGCCTACGCCAAAGCCAACAACATTGACGTCCTCTTCAACTCGGCGAACCTCGACGTCAACACGCAGGCCAGCCAGGTCGACCAGTTCATCAGCGCCGGCGTCGACGCCATCATCGTCGTGCCTGTCCAGGCGGATTCCTTGGCGCCCCAGGTCGCTTCGGCCAAGGCGAAGAACATCCCGTTCCTCGCGGTCAACGCCAGCCTCAACAGCAAGGACCTCGCTGGCTCGGTTCTGCCAGACGACGTCAAAGCCGGTGAGCAGGAGATGCAGATGATGGCCGACAAGCTCGGCGGTAAGGGCAACATCGTCGTCCTCCAGGGCCCCCTCGGTCAGTCGGGTGAGCTCGACCGCACCAAGGGGATCCAGAACATCCTCGCCAAGTACCCCGACATGAAGATCCTCGCCAAGGACACCGCGAACTGGAAGCGCGACGAGGCCGTCAACAAGACGAAGAACTGGCTCTCCAGCTTCGGCAACCAGATCAACGGCATCGTAGGGGAGAACGACGACATGGGCCTCGGTGCCCTGCAGGCGACGCGCGAGGCCGGGGTCAAGCTTCCGATCGTTGGGGTTGACGGCATCGAGGACGGGCTCAAAGCGGTCTCCAGCGGCGACTTCATCGGCACCAACCTCCAGAACGGCACCGTGGAGCTCGCGGCGGGCCTCGCTGTGGCGGCCAAGATCGCGCGCAAGGAGGACGTCAACAAGAACCCCGTCTACCTCATGCCGACGGTGACGTCCAAGAACGTCGCGCTCTACACCAAGCACATCGTCACCGAGAAGGATGCCTTCCTCGCCCAGCTCCCCGCCCTCATCGAGGCCAACCTCAAGAGCGGCAAGATTGCCGACGAGGGTACGAGCTGACTCCGCCCCCGCGCCCGGCGAAGGACCGGGGGCGGGGACACCACCCCTGGGCTGGGCAGCCCGTCGCGCTGCCCAGCCCGGAGATCCCAGGCTTACAGAAAGGAACTTTCCCATGACGACGATGCGTGCTGCGGTCCTACGTGGCGTCCATGACCTGGCGATCGAGGAACGTCCCGTACCCCGGCCGGGCACCGGAGAGGTCCTCGTCCGCGTCTCGGCCGTCGGCGTCTGCGGATCGGACGTCCACTACTACGAGCACGGGAGGATCGGGGAATTCGTCGTGGAGTCGCCGATGGTGCTCGGGCACGAGTCGGCGGGGGTGATCGTCTCCGTTGGTAATGAAGTCGCCCCGGAACGTGTTGGCGAACGCGTCTCGATTGAGCCCGGTGTCCCCGACCTCACCTGTGAGCAGTGTCTGGCGGGGCGATACAACCTCTGCCCGGCCATGCGGTTCTACGCGACCCCACCGATCGACGGCTCCCTCGCCGAGTTCGTCGTAATCCATGCCTCCTTCGCCCACCCCGTCCCGGACACCATGTCGGACGACGCCGCGGCTCTGCTCGAGCCGCTCTCGGTGGGCGTTTGGGCCAACCGCCGGGCCGGAACGACCGCCGGCAGCAGGGTCCTCGTCACGGGCGCCGGACCGGTGGGCCTCGTCGCCATGCAGTGCGCGGTGGCCTTCGGGGCCACCGAGGTCGTCGTCGCCGACCTCAACCCGCACCGGCTGGCCCTAGCCCTGGAGCTCGGGGCGAGCGAGGTGATCCGGGTCGACGAGACCACCATCGCCGACTCCGGCGTCGAGCCGACCGTGCTCCTCGAGTGCAGTGGTCACCCGGGGTCGACCCGTGACGGCATCCGCGCCGTGGCGCGCGCCGGACGGGTGGTCCTCGTGGGCATGGGCGGCAACGAGCTCGCCCTGCCGCTCTCCCACGTGCAGAACCGCGAGATCGAGGTGACCGGCACGTTCCGGTATGCCAACACCTGGCCCACGGCCATCGACCTCGTCGCGAGTGGTCGCGTCGACGTCGACCGACTCGTCACCGGCCACTTCCCCCTGGACCGCACGTTGGACGCCCTCGTGGCAGGGCAACGCGACCCCCAAGCCGTCAAGTCCGTCATCAACCCCGCCAGCTAAACCCGGCCACACCCGGCCCGGGCCCACGACGATCCGACGACACGACCACTCGCCCGGAAGGACAATCATGACCTTCGTATTCGACGACCCCCACACGTTCACCGAGGACATGCTCGTCGGGTTCCTCGACGTGCACCGTGACCGCGTCGTCGGCCTGCCCGGTGGCGCCGTCCGCGCCGCAGAGACCCCCTCAGGGAAGGTGGCAGTCGTCGTCGGTGGTGGGTCGGGTCACTACCCGGCATTCTGTGGTGTCGTCGGCAGCGGCTTCGCTGACGGCGCGGTGGTGGGCAACATCTTCACCTCGCCCTCCACCGCGGATGCCTACTCGGTCGGACGGGCGGCGGCGTCGGACGCAGGCCTCCTTCTCTCGACGGGCAACTACGCCGGTGACGTCATGGACTTCACCCTTGCGCACGAGCGCCTCAACCGCGAGGGCATCGACACAAGAGTCGTGTTCGTGACGGACGACATCGCCAGTGCCCCGGTCCACGAGATCACGAAGCGGCGGGGGATCGCTGGCGACTTCGTGGTCTTCAAGGTGGCCGGCGCCGCGGCGGAGGAGGGCATGGGGATCGACGAGGTCGAACGGGTCGCGCGCCATGCCAACGACCGCACCCGCACCCTCGGTGTCGCCTTCGGCGGGTGCACGATGCCCGGCGCCGACGCCCCACTCCTTTCCGTCCCCGAGGGCCACATGGGCGCTGGGCTCGGGATCCACGGGGAGCCGGGCGTCGAGGACGCCCCCTTGTCCTCGGCCACGGAGCTCGCCCGACGGCTCGTGGAGGGGGTGCTCGCCGAACGACCGGCAAAGGACGGCGCCCGGGTCGGAGCGATTCTCAACGGCCTCGGCACGACCAAGTACGAGGAGCTCTTCGTGCTGTGGGCCAGTGTCTCAACCCTGCTCGCCGCCGCAGGTATCGAGGTCGTGGACCCCGAAGTGGGCGAGCTCGTCACCAGCCTCGACATGTCCGGCTGCTCGCTCACCCTTGTCTTCCTCGATGACGAGCTCGAGCGCCTCTGGCGGGCGCCTGCCGACACCCCCGCGTTCCGAAAGGGAGCCGCGGCGACCACCCCGGCAATGCCTCGCCGGTCGGCGAGCACCATGGTGGAGACCTCTGCCGCTGTCCTGCCGAGCACCGCCGAATCCCGTGCCTGCGCCGCGGTCGTTGCGGCAGCCCTCGAAGAGATGAGCTCGGTGGTCGTCCGGGCCGAGGACGAGCTCGGCCGCATCGACTCCGTCGCCGGCGACGGTGACCACGGCCGGGGGATGGTCAAGGCTATCGGTGCCGCCGTGACCGCGGCCGCCAACGCGGGGGCCGGCGCCGGCTCGACTCTGGTCGCCGCCGGTGATGCGTTCGCCGGCCGGGCCGGGGGGACGTCCGGCGTGCTCTGGGGCGCCGTCCTCGGAGCCATCGGGATGTCCTGGGGCGACACGGTCGCCCCGTCGGACACCGAGGTCGCGGACGGTGTGGCGGCCGGTCTGGAGTCGCTGTGCCGACTGGGAGGCGCGAGCGTCGGAGACAAGACGATGGTGGATGCCTACGTGCCGTTCTCCGACACCCTGACGGGCGAGATCCGCTCTGGCGCAACCGTATCAGCGGCTTGGGCCGCTGCGGCCGAGGTAAGCACTGCAGCGGCCGAGGCCACCGCCTCACTTACCCCGAAGCTCGGGCGGGCCCGACCCTTGGCCGCTCGCAGTATTGGCACGGTCGACGCCGGCGCCACGTCCTTCGCCCTGTGCGCCCACGCCGTCGCTCGCGTCCTGCGGGGTGCGCGATGACCGCTGCCCCGACAGGTGAGACACCGGAGTCGCCACGACCGACATCGCCGCCACCCTGGCGGATCGTCGTCGGTTCCGACGACGCCGGACTCGAGTACAAGACGATCCTCAAGCGCGATCTGGGCGGCCACGAAACCGGTTATGGCTATGATGTTGCAGGCCGAATGACCTCATCGAGCAGCAATGGGATGCTCGTGTCCTTCGGCTGGTTCAACAGCGGTCAGCAATCTTCGGTCACCATCGGCAACGCCAACGCAGGGCAGGTCAACACCGACTGGACGCGCGACGTTGCGACCTATAGCTATAATGTGCTTGGCAGCCGCCTTGCTGAATATATGGTCAAGGAGGTCGGCGATTACACGCCCGAGTCATGGTACTGGAACCCGTATG
>NZ_JBKJPP010000015.1:0-3561 GCF_046595215.1 Lapillicoccus sp.
GCGCGGTGACGTCGGCGCCGTCGATGAGCACCGTCCCCTGGTCCGGCTCGAGGAAGCCTGCGACCATCCGCAGCGTCGTCGTCTTGCCGCAGCCGGACGGCCCGAGGAGGCAGACCATCTCGCCCTTGCGGACCTCGAGGTCGAGGTTGTCGACGATGGGGCGGCCACCGAGGACCTTGTGCACGCTGCGCAGGGTGAGGCCGCCGGGTGGGGCAGAGGTCGTCATCGGATCTGGAATCCTTCCGCGAGCTGGCCGCCCATGATGTGCTTGCGCACGAAGAGCAGCAGGACCGCCGAGGGGATGGCCAGCAGGATCGAGAAGACGGCGGCCACCTGGGGCGGGTAGTTGAGCACGAGGGAGTACATCTGGGTCGGCATGGTGATGTAGTCGGGGCTCCCGACGAGGTAGGTGCCCTGGGCCTCGTCGAAGGAGGCGAGGAAAGACAGGATCAGTGCGATGAGGATGCCGGGCGCGGCGAGCGGCAGGGTCACCTTGCGCATCACCGTGAACCTGCCCGCCCCGGCGTCCCGCGCCGCCTCCTCCAGGGACCGCGGCACCGCGGCGAACGCGGCCGCCGGGATCCACGTCATGAAGACGATCGTGCCGAGGACGTGCACGATGACGACACCGACGAACGTCGTCATGAGGTTGAGGGCGTAGAACAGCGAGGCCAGGGCCACGAAGAGGCCCATCTTGGGGAAGGCGTTCGTCGCGAAGAGTCCGATGAGGAAGAACCGCCGCCCCGGGAAGTCGAACCGCGCAAAGGCGTATGCCGCGGGGAGACAGAGCACGGCGGAGACGAACACCGTCACGAAGGCGAACTCGAAGGACAGGGTGACCGACGTCTTGAGGTTGGGGTCGTCGAAGACCGCCTGCCACCACTGGAGGGTCCAGCCGTCCGGCATGAGGTTGGGGTAGGTCCAGCTCGTCGCGAAGGCGCGGATCCCGAGCCAGGCCAACGGTCCGAGGATGAAGACGGCGAGGACGAGGACGAAGAGCGCGTTGAGCAGTGTGCCCACCGACCGCTTGCCTCCCCGGCCGGCACCGACGGCGCGCGGCAGCGGTCCCCGTGCGGGAGCGTCAGCCGGAGTCGCTGACGTCGCTGACGTCGCTGCCGGGAGGGTCGGCAGGTTGGTCATCTCAGGCCCTCCCCGTGTCGGCGGCCGTCCGGTAGTTGGCCCAGACGTAGACCCCACCGAAACCGGCGGCCACGACGAAGACGACGACGGCCATGACGACCGACGACTGGGGCAGGTTGTAGGCCGTGAAGTAGTCGACCATGTCGACGCCCAACATCTTCGGGGCGTTGGGGCCGGTGAAGTAGGGCACGGTGAATGACCCGAGGGTGCCGATCGCCGTGAACGTCCCGGCGATGACCGTCGGGACGAGCGCCATCGGCGCGACGACCTTGAGGACGGTCCGCGGGATCGAGGCCCCGGCGTCCCGCGCTGCCTCGATGAGCGCGTCGGGCACGGCCTGGACCCCCGAGACGACCATGAGCGTGGCGAAGGGCAGGTGGGTCCAGATGAGGCCGATCACCACGGCGGTCACGGTGTAACCCCACACCGGGGCCTCGAGGCCCAGCTGCGAAGCGACCGAGCGCAGGAACCCGTCGGCGGCGTAGAAGGTGAGGATGGCCCATGAGGCGATGACGACGGGGATGAACATCGGGACGACGGCCAGTGCGGACAGGACCCGCGAGGCCCACGTGTCGGACAGCCGCACGTAGAGGGCGATGGCCCAGGCGAGCACGAGGACGATGACCGTCGTCGCCAGCGACACGAGGACCGTGACGAGGAGGTCGCGCTGGAAGCGCGGCTCGGCGAAGACCTGGGAGTAGGCGCCGAAGGTGAGCTTCCACCACGCGTCGACGGTCTGCTGGTCCTTGGCGATGGCGCCGACCGTCGCGTTCAGCCCGCCGATGTGGCCGAAGCTGTAGGCGACGGCAACGACGATGGGAAAGCCGACGAACAGGGCGACGAGCAGCAGCGGCGGGCTCGCCAGCGCGAGTCCGCCGAGCCGTCGCCCGAGTGGCGCCTTCACGAAATGGTGCCCATCGACGTCGGCCTCACTTGCCCGGGACCTTCTGGTCCCACTGGTTGTTGATGTCGCTGGAGTGGTCCGGGAAGTAGCCAGGACGAAGGTTGTTGGCGTCGGCGGACTCGAACCTGGCCTGGATCACGGGGCTCATCTTGCTCATCGCGATGGCCGGGTAGCCGGCGATCTTGTCGGCGATCTTTGCCTGCTCCTCGGGAGTCAGCATGAAGTTCGCGAGCTTGAACGCGAGATCCTGGTTCTTCGAGGCCTTGGTGACACCGACGTAGGCGGCGCCTCCGGTGAAGGACGGGCTCTTGATCTGCTGGACCTTGTAGGACTTCGGGATGGTCCCCGCGGTCTGACCGGAGATGAACTGGTCGGACCACACGGGAGCGACGTCGATCTGACCCGACGAGAGCAGCTGGAGGACCTGGTTGTTCCCGTTGGGGTAGACACCCTTCTGGTAGACGCTCTCGTTGAGCCCGCGCAAGATCTCGAAACCCGCGTCCCAGCCCTTCTCGAGGTCCTTCTTGTAGCTCGTCGTCATCGTCTCGCGGTCAGCCGCCGGCACCTTGCTGTCGAGGACCGACACGACGAAGGCCTGACCCGACCCGCCGGACTTGGGCGAGTTGTAGGTGAACCGGCCCGGGTTGGCCTTGATCCAGGCGAGCAGGTCGTCCAAGGTCTGGGGCGGGCTCGCGACCTTGGCCGGGTTGAAGGCCAGGAGCACCGACGAGGCACGATAGGGGATCGCCCCCTTGCCGCCCGCGGCGACGACCTTCGGGTCGACGTTGGCGAGGTTGGCCACCGCGGTCCCGACGTCCGCGAGCAGGCCCGCACTCGAGGCCTTGTCGGTGAAGCTGGCGACGAGGTCGACGCCAGGGTCCTTGCCCTGCTGCGTCGCGGCCGCGAGCTTGGCGAAGTTCTGCTGGTCATTGGTCCCGTGCAGGTCGAAGCTGAAGTTGACCTTCGACCCGGGGTTGGCCTTCTCGAAGTCCGGGATGAGGATCTGTTGCCAGAGCTCCTGGACGTTGGTGTCGCCGCTCGCGGCGACACTGATCGTGGTGCCCCCGCCCCCGCTCGTCGAGCTCCCGCTCGACGAACCGGACGAGCACGACACCAGCAGGGCGGCAAGCGGCGCGAGACACACGATCGCGGCAACATTGGTTCGACGCATGGCTCACACCCTGTTGGCTCCGTGACTGATTGGCAAGAGCAAACACCACGTATGCGGAATAGTTACCACCGCGACACTGACAAGCCACCCGCTTGTCATGTCCCGGACGCCGATGCCAGCCTCCTGACAGCCGTTTCGGCGTCACAGCCTGCAGATGACGGCGTCGAGCATCGACTCGGTGAGCCTGCCCGTGAAGGTGTTCTGCTGGCTGACGTGGTAGCTCCCCAGTAGGCGCACCGGTCGCCCGTCCGCGGTGACGAGCACGGCCTCCGCGCCGTGCCCGAAGCGCGGCCCGGGTCGCGGCACCGCCCAGCCGAGTCGGCGGGCGCTGGCCAGGGCCGCGTCC
>NZ_JBKJPP010000107.1:0-11640 GCF_046595215.1 Lapillicoccus sp.
AAGCGCGTCGACCAGTATCCCCACGAGTTCTCGGGCGGGATGCGCCAGCGCGCCATGATTGCCATGGCCCTGGCCAACGACCCGTCGCTGCTCATCGCCGACGAGCCGACGACGGCCCTCGACGTGACGGTGCAGGCCCAGATCCTCGACCTCATGCGCGACCTGCAGCACGAGTTCGGCTCGGCGATCATCATCATCACCCACGACCTCGGGGTCGTCGCCGAGATGGCGGACGACATCCTCGTCATGTATGCCGGCAAGGCCATCGAACAGGGCCCGGTCAACGAGGTCTTCTACCAGCCGGAGCACCCTTACACCTGGGGTCTGCTCACCTCGATGCCCCGACTGGACCGGGCCCGCAAGAACCGGCTCGACCCCGTCCCCGGCAACCCTCCGTCGCTGATCAACGTGCCCACCGGCTGCGCCTTCAACCCCCGGTGCGCCTTCCGTGACGAGGTCCCGCACGACGGGTGCAGGACGATCGTGCCGGGTCTCGAGGAGGCCGGGCCCGGCCACCTGGCGCGCTGCCACATCCCCACCGCCCGCCGGGCCGAGCTGTTCGACACCGTCGTCAAGCCCCGGCTCTAGGGACGGCCGAGACCATGACCGACGACCTCGCCGACGACCGGAACGACAGGGCCACCGTGACCGACACCCCGCAGGACACTTCCACCGCACCCGGAGCGGAGGCATCCAGCCGCCAGGACGGCACCCAGGAGGGCCTGCTCGGGTCCTCGCCAATCCGTGAGGGCACCCCGCTGCTGCGCCTGACCCACCTGCAGAAGTACTTCCCCCAGTACCGTCAGACCCTGATCCGGCGCCCCGACGCCCCGGTCAAGGCCGTCGACGGCATCTCCCTCGACCTCTACCCCGGCGAGACGATCGGGCTCGTGGGGGAGTCCGGCTGCGGCAAGTCGACCGCAGGTCGCACCATGCTGCGCCTCCTCGAGCCCACCGGCGGGACCATCGAGTTCGAGGGCAAGGACATCACCACGATCGGCGGCACCGACCTGCGCAAGCTGCGCCGCGAGATGCAGATGGTCTTCCAGGACCCCTACGGCTCGCTCAACCCGCGCCAGACGATCGGCTCGATCATCGCGGCGCCCTTCGAGATCCAGAGGATCAAGCCCGAGGGCGGCGTCCGGATGACCGTGCAGGGCCTCATGGACCGGGTCGGGCTCAACCCCGAGCACTACAACCGCTATCCGCACGAGTTCTCCGGTGGCCAGCGACAGCGGATCGGGGTCGCCAGGGCGATCGCCCTCAAGCCCCAGCTCGTCGTCTGTGACGAGCCGGTGTCGGCGCTCGACGTGTCCATCCAGGCCCAGGTCATCAACCTGCTCGAGGACATCCAGGACGAGCAAGGGCTCGCCTACGTCTTCATCGCCCACGACCTCTCCGTCGTGCGGCACATCGCCGACCGGGTCGTCGTCATGTATCTCGGCAAGCTCATGGAGGAGGCGCCGCGGGACACGCTCTACGAGCACCCCCTGCACCCCTACACCCACGCCCTCCTCTCCGCAGTGCCCACGCCGGACCCCAACCGGGAGGCCAAGAAGGATCGGATCCTGCTCAAGGGCGACCTTCCCAGCCCGCAGAACCCGCCGAGCGGCTGCGTCTTCCGGACCCGCTGCCCGAAGGCGCAGGACCGGTGCGCGGAGGAGATCCCGCTGCCCGTCGAGATCACCCCCGGCCACCTGGTGGCCTGCCACTTCCCCGAGGAGCGTCAGGTCATCTGATGGCGCGGCTGCTCTTCGTCCACGCCCACCCGGACGACGAGACGTTGACCTGCGGCACGACGATGGCCCACCACGTGGCTGCCGGCGACGAGGTCCACGTCCTCACCTGCACGCTCGGGGAGGAGGGTGAGGTGATCCCGCCCGACCTCGCCCACCTCGAGGGTGCACCCGGTGACCCGTTGGGGGCCTGGCGGCGGGAGGAGCTGCGCGAGGCGATGCGCCGCCTCGGCGTCGCCCACGCGGTGCTCGGCGAGGACCCCCGCTCGGGAGTGCTCTCGCGCTACCGCGACAGCGGCATGGCCGGTATGCCGGGTGCGCACCACCCGCGGGCCTTCGCTGGCGCCGACGTGGCCGAGGCGTCAGCCCTCGTCGCTCGGCACGTCCGGTCGCTGCGTCCCGATGTCGTCGTCACCTACGACGAGCACGGCGGCTACCGCCACCCCGACCACATCCAGACGCACCGGGTCACGCTCGCCGCACTCGCCGGGCTGGCCGAGGAGGCGCGCCCCGCCGTGGCCTACGAGATCGTCACCCCCCGGAGCTGGGCGCAGGAGGACCGAGAGTGGCTGCGCGCCCACGTCCCGTCGGGCGGGGCGCTCGTCGTCCCGGGCCCCGGCGACCCCTTCCCGGCCTGCGTGGTCGACGACGACGAGGTGACCCACGTCGTGATCGACCCCGAGCAGGTGGCGGCCCAGGCACACGCGCTCGAGGCGCACCGGACCCAGCTGAGCGTCCACGACGGCTACTACGCCCTCAGCAACGACATCGCGGCGAGGCTGGGCGGGCGTGAGGGGTTCCGCCGGATCGACCCCGCGAGGGGGGCCTCGGCGGCGGCAGCGGCGACACGGCATACGGGGGGACCCGCTGGCTGGGCCCTCGGACTCATGGGAGAAACTGACGCGTGACCACACCGCCGCCCGAGCCCACCTCGGACGCGTTCCGCCAGGCGATGGGGCGGTTCGCCACCGGAGTGGCGGTCATGACGGCAGTCGTGGACGGCGTCGACCACGCGATGACCGCGAACGCCGTCACCTCGGTGTCCCTGGACCCGTTGCTGCTCCTGGTCTGCGTCGAGCGTGAGGCCCGCTTCCACGACGCGATCACGGCGTCCGGGACGTGGGGGCTGAGCATCCTGCGTGCCTCGTCACGGGGGACCGCCGACTGGCTGGCGACCCGTGGCCGCCCCCTGCACGGCCAGCTCGACCGGATCCCGGTCCATCGCGGTCCCGGGACCGCCGTGGCGCTGCTCGATGACGCCTTGGCAACGATTGAGTGTCAGACCGTCAACACCCACCCCGGGGGGGACCACACCATCGTGGTGGGGCAAGTACTCTCCGTGGACATCATCGATCACCCGGGGGACGCCCTGCTCTACTACCGGGGGCGGTTCGGGACGCTGAAGTGAGGACGAGGGATTGGCCACGAAGGAAGGGCGCACCACGGCGCTCCGGATGCTCATCGCGGTCCTCGTCCTCGGGGCGGCATACCTCGCCCTGGCGCTCGTCGTCGGACGACAGGTGCCGGCCCAGGCCACGATCGAGAGGGTCGATGTCGGCGGGATGACCCCGCAGGTGGCCTCGGCCACGCTCAAGCGCGAGCTCGGCACGCTGGCGACCACGCCGATCACCGTCACCGTCGGGGACACCGGCAAGACCATGAGCATCGACCCGAGCGCGTCCGGGCTGTCCCTCGACGTCGACGGGACCCTCGAGGGGATGGCGGGCTTCAGCCTCAACCCCGTCCGGATCTGGGACCATCTGACGGGCAGCGTGAACCGCCCGGTGCTGACGGCCGTCGACCAGGACCGGCTGCGGGCCGCGGTCACCAGTCAGGCCAAGGCCGTCGACACTGCAGCGACGGACGGCACGGTCTCCTTCCCCGGGGGCAAGGTCAGTGCGACCCCGGCGGTCGTCGGGCATGCCGTCACCGTGGAGCGGGTGGTCGAGGCCATCGCCACGGGCTACCCGCGCACCCCCACCGTCCTCGCCGAGGTGACGACGACCCAGCCCAGGGTCACCCAGGCCCAGGCCGATGCCGCAGTCACCTCCTTCGCGGCACCGGCGATGTCGGCCCCGATCTCCGTCGTCGTCGGCGACAAGACGGCTGTGTTGCTCCCGGCGCAGTACGCCCCGGCCCTGTCCATGGGTCCTGATGCGAGTGGCAATCTGCAGGTCGCCGTCGACCGGGCCAAGCTGACCGGGATCGTCACGGAGGTCACCAAGGGGTTCCTCATCCAGCCGCAGGAGGCGAGGATCGTCCTGGAGAACGACGCCCCGAAGATCATCCCGTCGGTCGATGGGGTCGCCGTCGACCCGGCCAGCATCCCCGACCTCGTCGTCCCCGCGCTGACCTCGCCGCAACGGACCGTCGCCCTCGCGCCCGTGGTGGCCCGGCCCACCCTGACGACCGAGAAGGCGCAGGCTCTGGGCGTCACGGGCATCATCTCGTCCTTCGACTCCGCGTTCCCCTTCAACCCGTCGCGGACGGCCAACCTGGTCGCCGCGGCGAACACCATCAACGGGACCTTCATCGCGCCCGGCGCGTCGTTCAGCCTCAACGGCATCCTCGGGGAGCGCACCGCGGCCAAGGGATACCAAGAGGGCTACGTCATCGAGGACGGCCGTCTCGTCAAGGGCACCGGCGGGGGCATCTCCCAGGTCTCGACGGTGATCTACAACCTCGCGTGGTTCGCCGGCGCCGAGCTGAGCGAGCACACCCCGCACACGTTCTACATCTCCCGCTATCCCGAGGGCCGCGAGGCAACGGTCTACTGGCCGGACCTCGACAACAAGTGGAAGAACACCTCGCCCTACGGGATGCTGGTCCAGACCTCGGTCTCCGGCAACCAGGTGCACGGCCGGATCTGGAGCACCAAGGTCTACGACGTGGAGGCGGTCAAGGGCGAGCGGAGCAACGTCAAACCGGGGAAGGAGGTCGTCGACGACACGGAGGCGTGCGTCCCCCAGCCCGAGATGACCCCCGGCTTCGATGTCAGCGTCGCGCGGGTCCTGCGCCAGAACGGCGCCGTGATGAAGACCGAGAACTACCCGACGCACTACGCACCCGAGGACAAGATCACCTGCACGAACCCGAACCACAAGACCTGAGGGCCCAGCCGGTGGCCCCCTTTTCGGCTCTCCCGCGCGTCCCCTCCGCCTGCGTCAGGCAACGTCCGACAACGCGGTCGCCAGGGCCACCGAGGTGCCGGACGCAAGGGACCAGCGGTGCCGGACGCAAGGGGTCAGCGGGGCTGGACGCAAGGGGTCAGCGGGGGCCGGGCACGAGGTAGGCGTAGGTGTGGTGGCTCGTGAACCCGAGCGAGCCGTAGAGGGCGATGGCCGGCTCGTTGTCCTCCTCGACCTGCAAGAACAGCGACGCCATCCGGTGCTGGCCGGCAAGGAGGGCGATCGCCTCGACGAGGGTGCGCCCCAGGCCCTGCCGCCGCTGCGCCGGGTCAACCCAGAGGGCGTGGATGCCCGCCCAGCCGGGGTGGACCGACATCCGGGCGATCGAGGTGATGGACCCGTCGCCGGCGCTCGTCGAGGCGAAGAGCTGGCCGGGGGAGCCGGTGAGGACCTGCTCGGTCACCCCGGGCACGATCCGGCGCTGGCGCGCATAGGCCTCGAGCCAGGCAAGCGTCAGGGCGGCGTCCATGGTCACCGGCGCGGACGCCTCCGTGAGCCGCGGGACGTCGGTGGCCGCAGCGGTCATCGTCAGCGTCGGCTGGTCGACGACGTAGCCCCGCGAGACGAGCTCGGCACCGAGGGCGTCGTCCTCCGGTCGGCCGCTCGCGGGCAGGTCGAGGTGGAACATCGGCGTAAGCTGCCGCCCTGCATACCAGCGCTCGCAGTAGTCGACTGCCCTGCCCACCGGCAGGCTCGGGTCTCCCACGGGCAGGACGGAGTTGCCCCGCCGGGTGAATCCGCTCGAGGCCCGCAGCAGCCAGTCCCCGAGGCCCGCGCGCTCGACACCCTGCCAGCCGTCCGCCATGAGCCGCTGCAGGTCGCCGGCGGCGACGGCTCGGTGCGGGCGCCCCCGGCGGACCGGCGCGGGGGGGACGGCCCTGACGGCGACGACGTCGTTGCGGACGACGGTGACCGGGCCCTTCCTCGACTCCACGGTCACCTTCGTCTCGTCGACGACGCTCACGACTCCGATGACGTCGGTGAAGGTGGCGCCGGCCCCTTCGGGCAGCCGGTAGCGGATCGTGACGCGGACCCCCACCCGCAGGGCGTTGTCGCTGGCGCCGATGTCGCCGGGATGGTGAGCAGTCATGGCCGTCCAGGGGTGGTCGTGTCGACAGGTGAGCCCCTTTGCACCGCAGCGCCGGGGACTCGGCATACTAGAGGCTTCCGCTCGTTCCGCAGGAGGACCGCTTCACATGACCTACGTCATCGCCCAGCCTTGTGTCGATCTCAAGGACAAGGCGTGCATCGAGGAATGTCCCGTCGACTGCATCTACGAGGGTGAGCGCTCGCTCTACATCCACCCCGACGAGTGCGTCGACTGCGGTGCCTGCGAGCCGGTCTGCCCCGTCGAGGCCATCTACTACGAGGACGACGTCCCGGAGCAGTGGGCCGAGTACTACAAGGCCAACGTCGAGTTCTTCGACGACCTGGGCAGCCCCGGCGGTGCGGCCAAGCTCGGCGTCATCGCCAAGGACCACCCGATCATCCTCGCGCTGCCCCCTCAGGAGCACGCGGAGTGACCCGGCGAGCGTGAGCTCCAGGTGCTGACCGGCCTCCCCGACTTTCCCTGGGACTCCCTCGCCCCCCACCGCGCGACCGCGGCCGCGCACCCCGGCGGGATCGTCGACCTCTCCGTCGGCACCCCCGTCGACCCGACGCCGGACGTCATCCGCCGGGCGTTGGCCGACGCGTCGAACGCGCCCGGCTATCCCACGACGTGGGGGACCGCGGTGCTGCGCGAGGCGGTCGCCGGCTGGTTCGCGCGACGTCGCTCGGTGCCCGGTCTCGACCCCGATGGAGTCCTGCCGACGATCGGCAGCAAGGAGCTCGTGGCCTGGCTCCCCACGCTGCTCGGTCTGGGCCCCGGCGACATCGTCGGGATCCCGCCGGTCGCCTACCCCACCTATGACGTCGGCGCGCGGATCGCGCGCGCCACACCGCAGGTGGTCGACAGCCTGACTGCCCTCGGGCCGCTGACCGCCGCCACCCGCCCGAAGCTGCTCTGGGTCAACAGCCCGAGCAACCCGACCGGTGCCGTCCTCGGCGTGGGGCACCTGGCCAAGGTCGTGTCGTGGGCGCGGGCCAACGACGTGGTCGTCGCTTCCGACGAGTGCTACGCCGAGCTCGACTGGACCAGCGACGAGGCGACCCCGAGCATCCTCGACCCGCGGGTCTGTGACGGCAGCCATCAGGGCCTGCTCGCGGTCTACTCGCTGTCGAAACAGTCCAACGTCGCCGGCTACCGGGCGGCCTTCGTCGCGGGGGACGTCGCGCTCGTCAGGGGACTCGTCGAGGTGCGCAAGCACGCCGGCATGATCGTGCCCTGGCCGGTGCAGCAGGCCATCATCGCGGCGCTCGGCGACCAGCACCACGTCGTCGAGCAGAAGGCGAGGTATGCCACGCGGCGGGCTCTTCTCGCACCCGCGCTGGAGCGCGCGGGGTTCCGGATCGAGCACTCGGGGGCCGGTCTCTACCTCTGGGTCACCCGGGACGAGGACAGCGCGGCCAGCGTCGCGGCGCTCGCGAGCCGGGGGATCCTCGTCGGTCCGGGCAGCTTCTACGGCACGGCGGGGGCGCGGCACGTCCGGGTGGCCCTGACCGCCACCGACGAGCGGATCGCGGCGGCCGCGAGCCGTTTGTGAGGCATCGGACCCCGTCCCCCGCGCCACCCCCCGCTGGGGTAGCGTCTCGCAGTGAGTCACCCCGTCCCCGGACCGGGGCCCAAGGAGGAAGTCGCCCATGAGCACCACCCCAGCATCCGAGGCCACCCTCACCCTCGCGGAACGCAGCCTGACGCTGCCAGTGGTCTCCGCGACCGAGGGGAGCGACGCGCTCGGCGTGTCCGCCCTGCTCAAGGAGACGGGCACCGTCACCTATGACGCCGGCTTCGTCAACACGGCCGCCTGCAAGAGCGCGATCACCTTCATCGACGGAGACGCCGGCATCCTGCGCTACCGCGGGTACCCGATCGAGCAGCTCGCCGAGAAGTCCTCGTTCGTCGAGGTCTCCTACCTCCTCATCTACGGCTCACTGCCGACCCAGGCCGAGCTCGCGGACTTCGAGGACCGGATCCGGCGCCACACGATGCTCCACGAGGACCTCAAAGGCTTCTTCCAGGGTTTCCCGCGTGACGCGCACCCGATGCCGGTGCTGTCGTCCGCCGTGTCCGCGCTGTCGACCTTCTACCAGGACAGCCTCGCCCCGTTCGACAAGGAGCAGGTCGAGATCTCGACGGTCCGGCTGCTGGCCAAGCTGCCGACGATCGCGGCCTACGCCCACAAGAAGAGCGTCGGCCAACCGTTCCTCTACCCCGACAACTCGTTGTCGCTCACGGAGAACTTCCTGCGGATGACGTTCGGGTTCCCGGCCGAGCCCTACGAGCTCGACCCAGCGATGGTCAAGGCGCTCGACCTCCTGCTCATCCTCCACGCCGATCACGAGCAGAACTGCTCGACGTCGACGGTGCGACTCGTCGGCTCCTCGCAGGCCAACATGTTCGCCTCGATCTCGGCCGGCATCAACGCCCTCTTCGGGCCCCTGCACGGCGGCGCCAACCAGGCCGTCCTGGAGATGCTCGGCAAGATCCAGAACGCCGACTACGACGTCGACACCTTCATGAAGAAGGTGAAGGACAAGGACGACGGCGTGCGGCTGATGGGCTTCGGCCACCGGGTCTACAAGAACTACGACCCGCGTGCGGCGATCATCAAGAAGACGGCCGACGAGATCATCGGCAAGCTCGGCGGCGACGACGAGCTGCTCGACATCGCCAAGCGGGTCGAGGAGATCGCCCTGCACGACGACTACTTCATCGAGCGCCAGCTCTACCCCAACGTCGACTTCTACACCGGCCTGATCTACAAGGCCATGGGCTTCCCGACGAAGATGTTCACCGTCCTCTTCGCCCTGGGCCGGGTGCCCGGCTGGATCGCGCAGTGGCGCGAGATGATGGAGGACCCGGAGACCAAGATTGGTCGCCCGCGCCAGGTCTACATCGGTGAGACCGAGCGCGACTACGTCGACTTCCGCGGCCGCTGAGCTGCTCACCTGGTCTTCCCGTGTATGCCGTGCCCACCAGGGGAGGCAGCGCAGGTCCGTCTCGCGTCACTGTGCTTTGACCCCCCCGGGAGGCAGCGCAGGCAGGCACGTGTTCCGTCACTATGCCCTGCCCACCAAGGTAGGCAGCGCCCCGTGGGTCCTTCACGACGCCTTGCCCACCAAGGGATGCAGCGCATAGTGCGTGCAAGGTAGGAGGTCCCGGGCCGCGGGTCGCAGCAACAGGCCAGGGTCAGGCCCTGGGGGTGCCCATCTGGATCGTCACGCTGGTGGGGGTTTCGCCCGCGGGCGCCCCCACCCACGTCAGCGCGTCCTGGTCCTGGGAGCGCTGCCACGCCTGGCCGCCGACCTGGACGCGGTCGATCCCATAGGCCTCCGCCCGTGCCACGGCCCACTGACCGGCGGCCCAGGCCTGCTCGGCGTTCGACCCGGTCAGCGTGACCTGCGTGCCCTGCTGGCTGGCAGTCACCCCGAGCTGCGCCTGGAGGTCGGCGACGACGACAGCGCCGTCACCCGCCTGCTCGACCGGCTTGAGCCGGCACCCTAGGCCGGCAGCGGAGCGGCCGGTCAGCGTCGAGGCAAGGATCCGTCCCTCCTGCTCATGGTCGGCGTACGCCTCCGGGAAGCCGCTGCGCTGGACTTCCTGAGCCACCTGGGTGATCTCGCGGCTCCCGTAGTCCTTGACCTTGACCAGCGCGTCATAGAACCTGCCCGTCGCGTAGGCCGGGTCGAGGATCTGGCTCTCGGTGCCCCAGCCCTGGCTCGGGCGTTGCTGGAAGAGGCCCAGGGAGTCGCGGTCCCCGTACCTGAGGTTGCGCAGCTTGGACTCCTGGATGGCCGTCGCCACCGCGATCGTCGCGGCGCGCGCAGGCAGTTGACGACGCACCGAGATCGCGGAGATGAGGGCGGCGTTGGCTGTCTGCTCGGGGCTGAACGACACCGGGCTCCCGGCTGCGGTCGCCTGGCAGGTGGGTGAGAAGGCAACCTCGGTGACCTTGCGGTAGCCGGCCAGAGCGGTCGCGACCAGGACCACGACGACCCCCAGGATGACGAGCCCGGGGACCCAACGACGCCGTGGGGTGCGCCGGTCCTCGCCCCGGACGCGGCGCCCGTCAGTCGTTGGCATGCAGGGCGTCGTTCAGGGTGATGCCGGTGCCTGCGCGGTCGCGGGCCTCCACCGCCCCGGTGACGGAGTTGCGCATGAAGAGAACGTTGTCGCGACCGGACAGGTCCCGGGCCTTGACGACCGAGCCGTCGGGGAGTGTGACCTTGGTGCCGGCGGTGACGTAGAGACCCGCCTCGACGACGCAGTCGTCCCCGAGCGCGATCCCCAGTCCGGACTGGGCGCCGAGGAGACAGCGCTCTCCGACCGAGACCCGTTCCGTCCCGCCCCCCGACAGCGTCCCCATGATGGAGGCACCCCCACCGATGTCGGATCCGTCGCCGACGACGACACCCTGGACGATGCGGCCCTCGACCATCGACGTGCCGAGCGTGCCGGCGTTGAAGTTGCAGAACCCCTCGTGCATCACCGTGGTGCCCTCGGCGAGGTGCGCCCCGAGGCGGACCCGGTCGGCATCGGCGATCCGGACGCCGCTCGGCACGACGTAGTCGGTCATCCGCGGGAACTTGTCGACCGAGAAGACCTGCACCGGGCCGTCCGCGCGCATCCCCATCCGCAGCTGCTCGAAACCCTCCACGGGACAGGGTCCACGGTTGGTCCAGACGACGTTGGCGAGCGTGCCGAAGAGCCCATTGAGGTTGAGGGTGTTGGGCTTCACGAGGCGGTGGGACAGCAGGTGCAGGCGCAGGTAGGCGTCGGCGGCACCGGACGGCGCGACATCGAGGTCGATGACGGTGCGGACGACCTGGGTGCGGACCCCCCGCTCAGGGTGCTCGCCGGCCTGGGACTCGAGGCCGACGGGTGCCACATCAGCATCAGACGGCACCCCGAGAGCAGGGGAGGGATACCAGGTGTCCAGGACCACGCCCGGCCGTTGGGTGGCGTCGCTGGTCACCGTTGCCAGTCCGAATCCCCAGGCACTGCGCTCGTTGCTCATGGTGGCCAACCCTAGGTCAACCGACCCTGGCGCTAGCCTTCGGTCCATGACTGACGCGCCAGCCCTGGACCTGACCGCCGACGTGGTCACCCTCACCGCCGCCCTCTGCGACATCGCGTCCGTGAGCAGGGACGAGGCTGCCCTCGCCGCCGCCATCGAGGTGGCACTGAGACCTCATGGCCACCTCGAGGTGAGCCGCCACGGCAACACCGTCGTCGCCCGCACGTCCCTCGGCCGGGGGGAGCGGGTGGTGCTCGCGGGGCACATCGACACGGTGCCGCTGACCGACCCGCCGAACCTGCCGACCCGCCGGGTCGGTGAGGAGCTCGTGGGGCGGGGGACCGTCGACATGAAGGGCGGTGTCGCCGTCCAGCTGCGGCTCGCCTCACAGCTCGCCGCACCGAACCGCGACGTCACCTACGTCTTCTACGACGGGGAGGAGATCGACGGCGAGTTCAACGGTCTGGCTCACCTCGCCGACGGCCGGCCCGACCTCGTCCAGGCGGACTTCGCCGTGCTCCTCGAGCCGACCGACGGTGGCATCGAGGGCGGCTGCAAGGGCACGCTACGGGTCGAGGTCGTGGCCACGGGCATCGC
>NZ_JBKJPP010000194.1:0-3218 GCF_046595215.1 Lapillicoccus sp.
CCGGGCGTGAGCAAGGTGGAGGCGAACCCCGTCGCCCAGACGGCGACGGTGACGTATGACCCTTCTCGTACCACGGCGCAGGACCTCGCCGGCTGGGTCAGGGACTGCGGCTACCACTGCAGGGGGGAGTCTCTCCCGGATCACGTGTGCCCGCCGAACGGGTCGACGGCTGTCGCTCCGGGCGTGGCTGCGGCCGGTGCGGGCGAGCACCCTGGGGCGGCCCACCAGGGACATGACATGACCATGAAGGGCGGCTCGGGGACCGATCGGATGGGCAGCCCCGCCGAGGTGATGGGTCACGGCGGTCACGGTGAGATGTCGATGGCCGCGATGGTGCGCGACATGCGCAACCGGTTCCTGGTGGCCGTGGTCTTCGGGGTGGTGATCACATTGTGGTCCCGGATCGGGCGGGACGTGCTCGGCTTCGAGGTCGGGGCGCCGTTCGGACTGCGCGACGACGTGTTCCAGCTGATCTTGAGCCTGCCGGTGATCTTCTACTCGGCCCAGGTGTTCTTTGCCGGCGCGGTCCGGGCGCTGCGGGCCCGGACCCTGGACATGATGGTCCTGGTGGCGGTGGCGGTCGGCGCGGGCTGGGTGTATTCGGTCGGGGTGACCCTCACCGGTGGCGGGGACGTGTTCTACGAGGCGGCGACGATCCTGACCGCGTTCGTCCTGCTCGGCCACTACTTCGAGATGCGCGCCCGCGGCGGGGCCAACGAGGCGGTGCGTGCGCTGCTGAAGCTGGCGCCGCCGGTGGCGGTCGTCCTTCGCGACGGTGAGCCGGTGGAGATCCCCACCGACCAGGTGGTCGTCGACGACCTCATGCTGGTCCGCCCGGGTTCGAAGATCGCCTCGGATGGGGTGGTCGAGGACGGCGAGAGTGATGTCGATGAGTCCACCGTGACCGGTGAGAGCCTGCCGGTGCACAAGGGCCCCGGCGACGACGTCGTCGGAGCGACCATCAACACCACCGGCACGCTACGGGTGCGGGCCACCAAGGTCGGCGCGGACACCGCCCTGGCCCAGATCGTCAAGCTCGTGCAGGAGGCACAGAACTCCAAGGCGCCCGGGCAGCGGCTCGCCGACAGGGCCGCGTTCTGGCTGGTCTTCGTGGCCCTGGTCGGCGGCGTGGGCACGTTCGTGGTGTGGCTGCTGGCCGGACGGTCGGTCAGCGAGGCGTTGCTGTTCGCGATCACGGTCGTGGTGGTGACCTGCCCGGACGCGTTGGGCCTGGCCACCCCGACGGCGATCATGGTGGGCACCGGGCTCGGCGCCGGCCGTGGGGTGTTGTTCAAGAACGCGACCGCCATCGAGACCTCGAAGAAGATCGACGTGGTGGTGATGGACAAGACCGGCACGCTGACCCTGGGTGCGCCCGAGGTGACCGACCTGATCATCGACGGGATGTCGGAGAAGGACGCGCTGGCGCTGATCGCCGCCGTCGAGCGGGAATCCGAGCATCCGCTGGCGAAGGCGGTCGTCCACCGCGCGGACGCTGCCGGCGTTGCCCCTCTGGACGCCCAGGGCTTCACGAACGTGGCGGGGCAGGGTGCGGTCGCGACGGTGGACGGTCACCGTGTCGTGGTGGGCAACACGCGGCTCATGACCGCCGAAAAGGTGGACCTCGGCGCGCTCGGCGCCCGGCAGGCGGAGCTCGCAGCCGAGGGGCGGACCTCGGTTCTGGCCGCCGTCGATGGACGGGCCGTCGCGGTGATCGGCATCGCCGACGCGGTGCGACCCACCTCCGCGGCCGCCGTCGCGGAGCTGCGCAGCCTCGGGGTCGAGGTGGTCATGCTCACCGGCGACAACGCCGCGACCGCCGCACGGATCGCGGCGCAGCTCGGCGTCACCACGGTCATCGCCGATGTCCTGCCCGGTGACAAGGCCGCCAAGGTCAAAGAGCTGGCGGCAGCGGGCCACCGGGTGGCGATGGTCGGGGACGGGGTCAACGACGCCCCGGCCCTTGCGCAGGCCGACCTGGGGATCGCGATCGGCGCCGGCACCGACGTCGCGGTGGAGACCGCCGACGTCGTCCTGATGCGTTCCGACCCCCTCGACGTCGCGGTGGCGCTGCGGATCGGGCGCGGCACGGTGCGCAAGATGAAACAGAACCTCGGCTGGGCGATCGGCTACAACTCCGTCGCGCTGCCCATCGCGGCCGGGGTCTTCGAGCCGGCTTTCGGGCTCGTGCTGCGCCCGGAGATCGCGGCGATCACGATGGCCGGGTCCAGCCTCCTCGTCGCGGTGAACGCGTTGACGCTCAAAGGACTGCGACTGCCGAAACAGGTCCCGGGCGACCCGCAGCCAGCCACCACCGACGTGCAGTCCGGCGGACCGGCCGGGGTGGCCACGACTCCCGCGCACCGCTGAGATGGGTTCACCGTCCACCTCCTTGAGGCCATCCCGTGGAGTTGTGGCCACACCGGGGAGTAGTCGGCCGTGACCGGAGCTGTGGCTGGCGGTCTGCCCGCCACCATGATGCGCAGACCCTCGCCGTTGCGGATGCTGTGGATCACCGCAGCCCTCGCGACGTGCTACCTGGGGGTGAGCTGGGGGCTGCGGGACGCCCCGCTGTTGTGGTTTGCCGCGTTGCGGGCCCTGCTCGGCGGGGCCGCGCTGGCCGTCGTCGCCGCTGCCCAACGTCGGCCGCTGCCGCGTGCCGCCGGCAGCTGGGGCCGGCTCGGTGTGCTCGGGGTCGTCAATGTCAGCCTGGCCTTTGCGGCGATGTTTGCCGGCATCGCCGGGTTGGCCACCGGCACCGCCGCGGTCCTGTCCAATGCCCAGCCGCTGCTGATCCTGCTGCCCGCCTGGTTGCTCTACGGGGAGCGGGTCTCCCCCCGGGCCGGTGTGGCGCTGGTGGTGGGGTTCGGTGGCCTGCTGGTGGTCGCCGTGCCCGGCGGCGGCGGTTCGGGGGCGTTGCTGTCGCTGGTTTCGGCGGCGGCGGTGACAGGCGGGACGTTGATGGTGCGTGGCTTGGGCGGTGTCGACGTCGTCGTGGCCAGCGCGGCGCACTTCCTGATCGGGGGGGTGGTGCTGGCCGCCGTCGCGTTCGTCGTGGAGGGAACGCCGGACATCGCCTGGACCGGACGGTTCATCCTCGTGCTCGCCTTCCTCGGCCTGGTCGCGACCGCGGCGACGACGCTGGCCTGGTTCGTCGAGGCACGGCGTTGTCCGCTGTCCTCGCTGACGGTGTGGATGTTCCTGGTCCCCGTCTTCGG
>NZ_JBKJPP010000191.1:0-6771 GCF_046595215.1 Lapillicoccus sp.
CGCCCTCGCCTGAGTCCTCGCCGACCTCCCGTGAGTCCTTGGCGTCCCCGCCGCCCACGCCGTCAGAGACAGCGGCGCCACTCAGGACATCGGCGGCTCGAGGTGCGCCGGACTTCCATGCGGCCAGCCCCGCGAAGAGCGCACCGAGCGCGACGCCGCGGGTCGACGACCCGGGCCAGGTCCCGACCCGGGCCGAGCCGACGTCGCTCTCGCGCTGTGGCTGCTGCTCCTCCATGACCACCACCCTAGAACCGAGCACCGACACCCTCGGTCAGCGATTGATCAACGGGTTCCGTTGTCCACAAGGGTCTTTCGCGTTGTCACACCATCCACAGTCCCGGTCCAGACAGTTGACGGATCAGGACGGACCTGCCTCCCGAACCACCGCACCGCACCGCACCACCGCACCGGACGGCACTCGAGCCACCGGACGGCACCGGACGAGGCAGACGGCGCAGCCGTTACCCAGGACCCTTACCGTCGGCCCGTGCCGCCGTGAGGTCGATCAGCACGGCCCACTCCCAAGCGAGCTGGCGCCAGGAATCGTAGCGGCCGGACTGCCCGCCATGCCCCGCGACCAGCTCGGTGCGGAAGAGGATCGGCGACGTCTGCGGGTCGCTCGTGGCGACGTCACGCAGCCGAGCCACCCACTTGGCCGGCTCGGTGACGTAGACCCGGGTGTCGTTGATGCTCGTCGTGACGAGCAGCGCGGGGTAGTTGTGGGCCGCGACGTTCTCGTAAGGCGTGTAGCCCCGCATCCGACGGTATGCCGCGGGGTCGCCGACCGGGTTGCCCCACTCCTCCCACTCGGCCACGGTCAACGGCAGGCTCGGGTCGAGCATCGTCGTCAACGCATCGACGAACGGAACCTGGGCATGCATCACCCGGAAGCGGTCAGGGGCGAGGTTGGCGACGGCCCCCATGAGCAGGCCACCAGCCGAGCCTCCCTCTGCCGCAAGACGATCGGGGTCGACGAACTCCTCGGCAAGCAGGTGGTCGGCGCACGCGATGAAGTCGGTGAACGTGTGCTCCTTGTGCTCGAGCTTGCCGTCGTCATACCACTGCCGGCCCATCTCCGACCCGCCGCGCACATGGGCGACGGCGAAGACGAAGCCCCGGTCGAGCAGGGAGAGCCGGGCCACGGAGAACCACGGGTCGGTGCTGAGGCCGTAGGACCCGTAGCCGTAGAGCAGCCCGGGGGCGGTGCCGTCGAGCGCCGTCGAGGAGGCGTGGACGATCGAGATCGGCACCCGCGTGCCGTCGGCGGCCAGCGCCCACTCCCGGCGCTGCACATAGCCGGCCGGGTCGTAGCCGCCCAGCACCTCCTTGCGCTTGACGAGCGTGAGCGCGCGAGCGGCCACGTCGTAGTCGTAGACCGTCGGCGGGGTGACCAGCGACATGAAGGAGATCTGGAGCGTGCCCGTGCCCGGCTCCGGGTTGTCGCCGACCGAGACGGACCGCACCGGCTCGTCGAAGCCGACGTCGTGTGATCTCCCGAAACCGCTCGGCGAGCGGCCATCCCGCGCCACGATCCGCACCGTCGTCTGCCCGCCAGCCCGCAACGAGACGACGAGGAAGTCCCCGAAGGCCTCGACCCCCGTGACGAACTCGTCCTCGGACGTGACGTCGAGAGGGGTCCACTCCCCCACGCCGTCGGCCGTGATCGCGGCCCGGGCCACCTCGAAGTTGCGGCGCCGGGCGTTGTGGACGACGAAGAGCTCGTCGCCGAGGGGCTCGCAGTCGTACTCCACCCCGTCGCGACGCGCGGCGACGAGCCGGGGGGTCCCGGTGGGGTCGGCGGCATCGAGCAGGGAGTACTCGCTGGACGTCTTCGACCCGACGCCGAACACGACCCACCGGTCGTCCCGCGAGGTGCCGACGCCGACCGAGAACCGCTCGTCGGGCTCCTCGAGGACCAGGACGTCCTCCTCACCGGGACGCCCGACCTCGTGGCGCCACACCTCGTGCGAGCGCCAGGCGTCGTCGAGTCGCGTGTAGAAGAGGCTGGTGCCGTCCAGCGACCACGCCACGCCGTAGCCGATGCCGGACACGGCCTCGTCGAGGACCTCGCCCGAGCCGATGTCCCTCACCCGCAGGTCGAAGCGTTCGTCGCCGGTGACGTCCACGGCATACGCGAGCCGTCGCCCGTCGGGCGAGACGTCGCTCGCGCCGAGGGCGAAGAAGTCGTGCCCCCGCGCCTCGGCGTTCTCGTCGAGCAGGACCTGCTCCCCCGCCGGGGCGTTGAGACCATCGAGGCTGGGCCGCACGGGGTGGTCGTTGACGCGGACCCGCCCCTCCACGGAGTACTGCTCACCCTCGATGGTGCGGGAGTAGTACCAGTAGCCACCGTGGCGCACCGGCACGCTGAGGTCGGTCTCCTTGGTGCGCGCCTTGATCTCCCCGAAGAGGTCGTCCACGAGGGGGACCAGGTGGCTGGTCCGGGCTGCGGCGTAGGCGTTCTCGGCCTCCAGGTAGGCCCGCAGCTGCGGGTCGTCGCGGTCGGCCATCCACGCGTAGTCGTCGGCGAACTCGTCGCCGTGGACCGTGCGAAGGCTCGGGCGCCGCGGCGCGTCCGGCGGGAGCGGTGGGATCGGTGGCATCGGTGGGACGAGGGGGGCATCAGACACGAAGGAACTCTAGACCGGACCCCGCTCAGCCCTCCGGCCAGCCCGACAGGCGGCGCCGACTGGCGAAGCTCCGCGCCTGTCCGTCCACCGGGTCGACGAACTCCAGCGAGGCGGCGAGCAACTGCAGCGGGTCCCGGAAGTCGTCGGCGGCCACGTCGCGCGCCACGGGGTAGAGCGGGTCGCCGAGGATGGGGATCCTCAGATCGCTGAGGTGGCGCCGCAGCTGGTGGGTGCGGCCGGTGGTCGGCACGAGGCGGTAGAGGCCGAGGTCGCCGCGCCGCTCCACCAGCGCGACGTGGGTCTCTGCATTGACGCTCCTGCCCGGGACGGGCGCCGACTGGAGCTGCCCACGCGCCTTGGCGAGGTGGTTGCGCACCGTCACGGGCAGGGCCAGGCCGTCGCGCACCGCAGCCACGGCGAGATAGACCTTGCGCGCCGCGCGGTCGGCGAAGAGCCCCTGGTAGGCGCCGCGCCAGCGCTGCTGCGTCGTCAGGACGAGGACCCCGGCGGTCAACCGGTCGAGCCGGTGCGCCGGAGCCAGGTCGGGCAGCTCGAGCTGGTGCCGGGCGCGCGCGAGGGCGGACTGCACGATGTGGCGACCTCGTGGCATCGTGGCCAGGAAGTGCGGCTTGTCGAGGACGACGAGCCGCTCGTCGCGGTGGAGCACTTCGATCGCGAAGGGCACCTCGACCTCGGGGCGCAGCTCACGCTGGGTCCACACGACGGACCCGCCGACGAAGGGCGCCTGCGGGGGGAGCGGCACGCCGGCGCGGTCGACGACCCGGCCGTCGCGCAGCATCGCGTCGACCTCAGCCCCGTCGACCGGTCGCAGCCGCGCGACGAGGTGCTCGCGCAGGGAGTCCCACGGACCGTCCGGCGGCAGCCGGAGCCGGACCGCGTCGACGCCCTGTCGCTGCGGCAGCGGCGAGCGCGGCGCGCCTCCACGACTCACCGGCGGGGCCCGGCGAAGCGCACCTCGGCGGGCAGGCCGAGGAAGACCCCGTACGCCGTGGCGGCACGGTCCACGCCGCGCCGCCGGCTCGCGCTGAGCTCCCCGAACGGGGTCACGGTGATCTCGACCCGCCGGGCGCCGACCCGCCGGCCCCACGTGCCGACGACCTGCCCCTGGGCGACGACGGTGGGCAGGAAGACCCCGTTGCGTCCGGGGACGACCAGAGCCTCCTCGGCCGCGGTCAGCATCGCCGTGCGGTCCTTGTAGCCGAGGAGGAACTCGTCGAAGCCGGGCAGGAGGTGGAGCCGGGACCTGGGAACCGGCGCCGGTGCGTCGGGGTGAACGAGATAGCTCTCCCCGCCGATCTCCTCGGCGACGACGCGGTCACCGGCGAGGGCGACCGCCGCGCGGGCAAAGGTCAGCGACTGCCCCGTCCAGCCGGCGAAGTCACGGATGGTCACCGGCCCGTGGCTGAGGACATAGCGCTCCGCCAGCCCCGCCATCGCCTGCTCCCGCTGCGGCTCCCACGACGTCGGCACCCATTCGTCGAGCAGGACGAAGGTCGGCTGCCTGCCCGCTGCCGGTCCCTGGCAGAGCAGGCCCTCCTGACAGTAGCGGCCAAGGAGGTGGAGCCCGCGCTGACCGTCGGGGTGAATCCCGTTGCGGCGGAGGAGCTCGAGCGCTGCGGGGCGACTGAGCGCCCGCCCACCGACCAGCGCCGACGTGACGAGGGCCCGGCCCCGGTCGAGCACCACATCCGTGATCTCGAGCTGGGCGAAGCGCGCTCGCGTCGCTGCGGCGACGCCGCCGTTGAGCAGCTGGCACATCCACTTGACGTCTTCCGTCGCCATGAAGTGCAGGGTCCCGCGCATCGGCCAGCTCCTGGTGATGAGCCGTGCCTCGATGGCCGACTCGACGTCGCGCAGGCTCGCCGCGTTGCGTACGCCGATCGACCACACCCCGCTCGCGAGGTCCTGGGCCTGCATGGCCAGCTGCCGCCTGACCGTCTCGGCGACGGACTCCGCGACGGACCCGACGCCGCCCCCGCCTCGCGGGGCGATGCCGAGCGACGCGAGACGTCGGGCGGCGATGTCGCGTCGTTCTGCCGGTCGGAGGGGGAGGTCGACCACAGCCGGCGTCACACCTCGATGGCAGGGAGGGTGACCGCGTGCCTCAGCTGAGGCACGCGGCCCCGAGCAGGACCTTGAGGTCCCCGAAGAGTGCCGGCGACGCCGTCACCCGCAGCGAGTCGTCGAGCCGCATCAGCATCGAGCGGCCGGGCTGGGTCAGCTTGAGGTGCACCTCGGTCACCCCGGGGTGCTCCCCCAGGACCCGCTTGATCCGCTCGGCGACGGCGTCGGTGGCCCGCGTCAGCGGCAGGGTCACGACGACCGGCCCGCGCGGCCCCTCCTTGATGTCGGGCAGGGTCAGCTCCTGGGCGAAGATCGAGATGCTGTCGTCGCGGCTGCTGACCCGGCCCTTGACGACGCAGACGACGTCGTGGCCGAGCATCGTCGAGACGGTGAGGTAGGCACTGGGGAAGAACAGGCACTCGATGGCGCCGTCGAGGTCCTCGACGGTCGCGATCGCCCAGAGGTCGCCCTTCTTGGTCCGCTTGATCTGCAGGCCGGTGATGAGACCGGCGATGGTGACCGGCGTGCCGTCGGCCCGCGGCTCGTCGCCCATGAGCGAGGCGATCGAGGTGTCGGCATGCTGGGCCAGGACGTGCTCGATGCCGAAGAGCGGGTGGTCGGAGACGTAGAGCCCCAGCATCTCGCGCTCGAACGCCAGCAGGGTCTGCTTGTCCCACTCGGCCCGTGGCACCGGTGGCAGGCCGTCGAAGTCGTTGGCACCACCCGGCATACCGGCGGTGTCGTCGCCGAACGACCCGAACGCCGCGAAGAGGCTGTCCTGGCCGCGCTCCTCCTGGCGCTTGACGTCGACGAGGACGTCGACGTAGCGGTCGTGGACCTCCAGCTGCCCGCGGCGGCTCTCCCCCAGCGAGTCGAAGGCGCCGCCCTTGATGAGCGACTCGATGGTGCGCTTGTTGCACACGACCGTCGGCACCTTGCCCACGAAGTCCTTGAAGGAGGAGAACGCCCCCTTGTCCGCACGGACGCGCACGATCGCCTCGACGACGTTGGCGCCGACGTTGCGGATGGCGGCGAGGCCGAAGCGGATGTCGGTGCCGACGGCGGCGAAGTTCGCGACCGACTCGTTGACGTCCGGCGGCAGGACCTTGATGCCCATCCGGCGGCACTCGTTGAGATAGAGCGCCGACTTGTCCTTGTCGTCACGGACGCTGGTCAACAGCCCCGCCATGTACTCGGCTGGGTAGTTCGCCTTGAGGTAGGCCGTCCAGTAGGAGATCATCCCGTAGGCCTTGGCGTGGGCCTTGTTGAAGCCATAGTCCGAGAACGGCATGAGGACGTCCCACAGAGCCGTGACCGCCTCGGCGCTGAACCCGCGCGCTGTCATCCCGTCAGCGAACCCGACACGTTCGGCGTCGAGGACCTCTTTCTTCTTCTTGCCCATGGCCTTGCGAAGCAGGTCAGCCGAGCCCAGGCTGTAGCCAGCGACCTTCTGGGCGATCTGCAGAACGTGTTCCTGGTAGACGATCAGGCCATAGGTCGGGTCGAGGATCTCCGCCAGGGGCTCGGCAAGCTCGGGGTGGATCGGCGTGGCCGGCTGACGGCCGGTCTTGCGCAACGCGTAGTTGGTGTGGCTGTTGGCGCCCATCGGACCGGGACGATAGAGCGCGATGGTGGCCGAGATGTCCTCGAACGAGTCCGGCCGCATCAGCCGGAGCAGGCTGCGGGTGCCGCCGCCGTCGAGCTGGAAGACACCAAGCGTGTCTCCGCTGGCCAGCAGCCGGTAGGTCGCCGCGTCGGTGGGGTCCTTGGACAGCACGTCCAGGTCGATCTGTTCACCGCGGTTCATCTCGATGTTGGCGATGGCGTCGTCAAGAACGGTCAGGTTGCGGAGTCCGAGGAAGTCCATCTTGACCAGGCCGAGTGCCTCGCAGCTCGGGTAGTCGAACTGGGTGATGATCTGGCCATCCTGCTCGCGACGCATGATCGGGACGAGGTCGATCAGTGGCTCGCTCGACATGATGACGCCGGCCGCGTGGACGCCCCACTGGCGCTTGAGATTCTCGAGCCCGCGCGCGGTGTCGACCACGACCTTCGCATC
>NZ_JBKJPP010000094.1:0-5469 GCF_046595215.1 Lapillicoccus sp.
GCAGCCCGGTGATCGAGTAGGTGCTCAGGGACGCCTTGACGAGCTCGACGGCGGGGAAGACCACGACGCCGGCGATCAGCGCCAGGGCCGGCCCCAGCCAGAGCAGCGCCGTCCCGAGCGAGGTCCGGTCGGTGCTGCGCCTGGGGCCGCGCCGCAACCGGCCACGGGGGCCCTCGAGGGGTGCCCCTTCGATGCCCTGGGGCCTGGCAGTCACCGTGTCGTCGGTGACTGCCAGGCCGGGCACGTGCTGGGCCACCTGCTCAGCCGGCGTTCTCGGCGGTCTTCTGCAGGGCGTCCAAGGTCGCCTTGGGGTCGCCGGCGATGCCTGCACCCAGGTTCTGCTGCACGTCCAGCTTCACCTTGTCCCAGGTGGGGTCGTCGGTGGGCGTCAGGTGCGCGTTGGGCAGGGTGTCGAGGTAGACCTTGAGCTTGGGGTCGGACGCGAACACCGCCAGGCCGCTCTTGGTGACGGGCAGGAAGCCCTCGGCCTTGATGAACTCGTTGACCTGGTCCTTCTGGTAGTACAGGTCGTAGAACGCCTTGACGGCATCCTGGTTGCCCGGCTTCTTGAAGCCCATGAGGTAGTCGGTCACGCCGAAGGTCTGAGGCTCACCGCCGGCGTTGCTGGGCATCGGGGCGACGCCGTAGTTGACCTTCTTGTCCTTGTCGAGCGCGCCCGCGAGGGGGGAGAAGCCCACGACCATCCCCGCCTTGCCGGACTTGAAGAGGTCGAACGCCTGGGCGCGGTTGGTCTTGCCGGGGTTGTTCTGCGTGACCTTCTGCTGGGTGGCCAAGTTCTTCAGGAAGGTCAGCGTCTTGACGTTCTCCGCCGAGTTGATGCTCCACGTGCCGTTCTTCTTCCAGTCCCCACCGTTGTTGAAGGTCCAGATCGAGAACTCGCCCTGGGCCTCCTCCGGTCCGAGCGGCATGGCGTAGCCGATGTCCCCGTCGCCCAGTGCCTGGACCTTCTGGGCAGCGCTGACGAACTCGTCCCACGTCTTCGGCGCTGCGGCGATGCCTGCCTTGGCGAACAGGTCCTTGTTGTAGAAGAGCGCCCGGGCCGAGGACAGGTCCGGCATGCCATACATCTTGTCCTGGTAGGAGCCGCTCTTGACGAAGGCATCGAGCAGGTCGCTCTTGACGGCCGGCGAGAGGACCTCGTCCGCGCTGTAGAGCAGCTTGTCCTTCGCGTATGAGGCGTAGATGTTGAGGTTGAGGATGTCCGGGGCGTTGTTGTTCTGGATCATGGTGCTGCTGGTCTGGTCGATGGAGTCCCAGCTGACGACCTGGACCTCGAGGGTGGTGCCGGTCTTGGCCTTGTACTTCTCGGCGAACTGCTTCCAGAAGGTCGCCGTCCCCTTGGAGTACTCCGCCGCGACGAGCTTGATCGAGGCCACCTTGGCGGTCTCGCCTCCTGCGCCACCTCCGGCGGCGGTGCCTGCTCCGCTGCCGCCGCTGCACCCGGACAGGGCCAACGCTGCGGTGCTGACGCCGGCTATCAGTAGACCGATCTTTGTTGCCATGGTTCCTCCTGGAGAACACGTGAAGCGGGGTCGACCTCCCCACCCTTAGTAAAGATGATATCTTTATATACTATGGACAGGCAGGTGACAAGGACTGGTGCCGTGATCCGAGACGATGCCCAGGGCCCGCCGGCGCTGTGGCGGCAGACCACGTCCTCGGTACTCAGTGCGGTCCGCCGCACCGCACCGCAGCCGCAGCGGATCGCCGAGCTCGTCAGGGCGACTGGACTGACCCGTCCGACGGTGGCGCAGGCAGTTGAGGACCTGATGGGCGAGGGGCTGATCGTGGTCGAGGCCCCAGCGGGACAGGGCCGGATCGGCCGGCCGGCCGTGCGGGTGCGCCTCGACGGTCTGGCGGCACCCGTTCTCGGGATCGACGTGGGCGTTCACTCCGTCGCGGCCTCGGTCGCGGACCTCACGGGGGAACGCCTGTCGTTGCGGCGCCTCGCCGTGGCCGGTGCAGGCAGCGAGGCCATGGTGGCTGCGCTCGACACGGTCATCGCCGAGGCCCTGAGCGAAGCCGGGATCGCGCGGACAGCACTGGCGTCCGTGGCCGCCGGGTGCCCCGGGATCGTGGACGCGGAGGTCGGGCGGATCACCTTGAGGACCGACGAGGGCCAGTGGTCCTCCTTCGATCTTCTGCGCTATCTGCGGCGGGCGTGCTTCTGCCCCATCCGACTCGAGAACAACGCGAACCTCGTGGCCAGCGCCGTGTTCGCGGCGCGAGCGGACGCACCCCACACACTTCTTGCCGTCCAGTGGGGCGAACGACTCGGGGCCGGCATCGTCATCGAGGGGCGCCTCCACCGCGGCGCGACACTCGCCGCGGGCGAGATCGGCTTCATCAGGCCGGAAGGCTCGCCGCCCCGCCTGGGGATGACCGAGGACGGACCCCTCGAGTCGGCCATCGGCTCCGGCGGCATCGTGAGGCGAGCCCGCGTCGCAGCGGCGGCCGACCCGACCTCCACCCTCGGTGCCCTGCTGGGGCAGAGCAGCACCCCGGCAGACGCGGCCAAGGTGTTCGAGGCGGCCGCCAACGGGGACGCCGCGGCCGTCGCGGTCGTCGACGACGTCGCGAGGCTGTTCTCGGCCGCCGTCGCGCCCATCGTGCTCGCCCTCGACCCGGACGCCCTGGTGATCGGCGGGGGCGTCGCCCGCGCCGGCGGGCTGCTCACCGAGGCGATCCAGCGCCACCTGAGCGGTCTCACGCTGCACCCTCCCACCGTCGAGCTGTCTCCCCTGGCGCAGGACGCGGTCATCGCCGGCGCCATCCTCAGTGCCCTGGACGACGTGTGGCAGCGACTGCTCTCCCGCAGCGAACCCGGTTGAACACCACCCGAACAGTCGTCAGGTGTCCCGCCCGGCGGCTCTCCCGCCCGGTCCGGTGGACGACATGATGGGGGGTGTGGACAGCAACGGCACGATGCTCCTGCGCGGGCGGGTCGTCACCCGAGACGGTGTGCTCGAGGACGGCGTGGTGCTTGTCGTCGGCGACCGGATCCGTTTCGTCGGCCACGCGGCTGACCTTCCCCCGGAGGACGTGGGCGCCCCGGTGCCGCCCGGATGGGAGCGCGGCGCAACGCTGCTGCCCGGGTTGGTCGACGGGCACTGTCATGGCGGTGCGGGCGGCGAGTTCGGCCCGAGCGCCGAGGGCGCCCACCTGGCGGTCAGCCACCACCACCGCAGCGGCACGACGTCGCTGCTGGGCAGCCTGGTGTCCGCCGCCCCCGATGTGCTGTTTGCCGGCGTGTCGACCTGCGCCGCCCTCGTCGCGACCGGGGCACTGGCCGGCATCCACCTCGAGGGACCCTTCCTCTCCATGGCGCGGCGCGGCGCGCAGAACCCCGCTGCGCTCACCGATGTCGACGAGTCCCTCGTCGAGGCACTCGTGCAGGCAGCCACTGACGCCGGCGTGTCCACGGCAGTGACCCAGATGACCTACGCGCCCGAACGCCCCGGGGGCGACCGGCTGCCGACGCTGCTCTCCCGGCTCGGGATCATCCCCGCGCTGGGGCACACCGACGCCGACGTCGACACGGCGTGGGCCTCCCTGCGGCAGGCCCGCGAGGTTGCCCCGCGAGGCGGTAGACCCCTGGTCACCCACGTCTTCAACGGTATGCCGTCCCTGCACCACCGCGCCCCGGGGCCGGTTGCCGCCGCCCTGGCGCAGGCAGCGCAGGGCGACGCCGTGCTCGAGGTCATCGGGGACGGTGTGCACCTCGCTCCCGGCACTGTGCGGATGCTGTTCGACGTCGTCGGCCCGCACAACCTCATGCTCGTCACCGACTCCATGGCCGCCTCCGGGATGCCCGACGGCAGATACACCCTCGGCGGCCAGGACGTCCTCGTCGCCGGACGCGCGGCACGCCTGGCCGAGGGTGGGTCCATCGCGGGCGGAGTCGCCACGCTCCTCGACGTCGTGCGGTGGTGCGTCACGCAGGCCGGTGTCTGCCTGCACGACGCGGTGACCTCGGCCTCTCTCACTCCCGCAACGGCTTTGGCTCTGAGCGATGTCGGGGCGCTCGTGGCCGGACGTCGCGCAGACGTTCTCGTCGTGGATGATCGGCTCCATCTCCGGAGGGTGCTCCGGCGCGGGGAGTGGCTGCCGATGGCTTCCCCGCCGGCGACGGGGCCACCTGACGTCGATCGCTACCGGGCCACCTGACGTCGACTGCTACCGGGTCCCCCACGCTGCTACGTGGGTGCAGATCGTCGTGGGGCCGGTGACGACAACCAGCGGTTGCCAGCACCGGATCGGGCGTCGCACCCTTGAGTGGGCGCGGCGCGCCCCTCTCTCACCGACGGGCGACCTGACGGGCGACTGACGCAGCGCCCAGGAGCGCGCCCCACTCCCGGGCCCGCGCCAGCTCGCCGGGCAGCAACGGCCCGGGCGTCCCGTTGACCAGGAACGACGTCGGCGCCCCGGTGGAGCGCAGGCCCAGACGGCGCAGGGCGGTGTCCGCCTTGACCGCTGCAGACCCGGGGATCCAGTGGTGCTTGGTGCGTGTGTCGAACGTGGCGAACGTCGTCCGCGCGGAGTCCACCACGAGCTCGGTGATCCACTCCCGGATGCCGATGCGCGCGGAGATCACTGAGGTTGTCGCCGTGGTCTGCGCGGTGTGCCGCGTCTGGGCTGACGAGAGCCCCAACGCGTGGGTCGGGCCACCGACCACCAGCAGGATGGTCTCGTCGCCGACCTGGGGGGATGCTCCGCCCACCTCGACCAGGTCGGTCTCGAGATGGTCAGAGATCCCGTCGCGGATCGCCTTCGCGATCGACGCGGTGTTGCCGAACATGGACTCGTAGACGACCAGTGCACGCATGATGACCTCACTTCTCAGCCCCCGGACGGGGCATCGGACTCGAGATCAGACGGGCGACGACCTCGACCTACGACCACCATGTCGCGGGAGCCCGCCGACGGGCAGGGCCGAAGGTCCCGAAGAGAGCCTGCAGGTCACGTGCTGGCGACCTGCAGGCTGATCCGGCCCCGGTTGGGACAACCGTGCGTCACCACCGGCGCGTGGTCACCCCAACCGGGTGTCTGTGGAGGTCAGCTCACGAAGTCATCGGACGATCAGCGTGCCACTCATGTCGGAGTGGAAGTCGCAGACCAGCGCATACTTCCCGGCGGTGGCGGGGGCGGTCAACATGGCCGTCCCACCGCGCCCGGCAACCTTGACGTCGAAGCCGCCCGCCTTGGATGTGATCGTGTGGACTTCGCTGTCAGCGTTCGTGATCATGATCATCGCGCCGGGCGCAACCGTGGCGGGCACGGTGAACATGAAGTCCTTGATGGTGACTGCCGCCACCGCCGACGCGCCGCCGGACGTCGCCGTTGGCTTCGCCGGGCCTGGCGTCGCGGAGGTGGCCGCAGGGGACGGCGCCTCGGTCGACGTGGGCGAGCTGGACGTGGCCGAGCTGGACGTGGCCGAGCTGGACGTGG
>NZ_JBKJPP010000158.1:0-17395 GCF_046595215.1 Lapillicoccus sp.
TGTAGGTCGTGGGGACGGCCAGCACCGCGCGGGGCCCGGGGCCCCCGCCGGGGGCGGTCCCCAGGCGCACCTCACACGTCAAGGCCCGCGCCCTGTGGACCGTGAACGACGCCACCGGCGCCTTCTTCACACCCCGGCCGCCCCTGCCCCTCGACACCCCTAGAGGGCCCGCGTCGTGCCGGCCCGCGAGCTCCCCGGCAACCATCGCGCCGACGTTGTGACGGTTCCCGGCATAGGTGGCACCGGGGTTGCCGAGTCCGATGACGAGCCAGGTGTCCACGAGGGGCAAGTATGCCGGGCCTGCCCCCGGTCAGCGATCAGGTCAGGCCTTGTCGTCCTCCGATGAGGCGCCGTCGCCCTCGGCCGCGTCACCGCCAGCCTGACCCTCGGCAGCCTCTTCGTTGGTCTCGTCCTTCTCGATGCCGGCCTCTGCCTCGGCCTCGGCGAGCTCAGCCTCGAGGGCCTCCTCGGAGATCTGCTGCGTGATGTTGACGACGAGCGTCTCGGGGTCGGTGACCAGCTCGGCGCCCTCGGGCAGCTCGACGGCGGACGCGAGGATCTGCGTCCCGGCCGTGAGGCCCTCGACGGAGACGACGACGTTCTGCGGGATGTTGGTCGCCAGGACCTCGAGCTGGATCGTCTGGGAGTCGACGGTCACGACGGTCTCGGGAGCGGCGTCACCCTCGGTGTGGATCTGGACGTCGACCGTCACCTTCTCGCCACGCCTGACGACGACGAGGTCCACGTGGTCGATGACCGGCTTGATCGCGTCGCGCTGGATGTCCTTGACCAGGGCGAGCTGGGTCTCGCCGTCGATCTCGATGCTCAACAGCGCGTTGGCCGACTTGAGCGCCATCATCGTGTCGTGGCCCGGGAGGGTGATGTGCACGGGCTCGGAGCCGTGACCGTAGATGACGGCGGGGATCTTGTGGTCGCGGCGGATCTTGCGTGCGGCGCCCTTCCCGAACTGGGTGCGGGTCTCGGCAACGAGCTTGATCTCGGACATGAGTACGTCTTCTCCTTGAGGCAAACGGGCGGCGTCAGAGCCCTGGGGGCGGGGCCTCGGCGCGGGACGCGGCACGGACGACGACACGTGGGCGGGCCCCGGAGGACGACCACCGCGTCGATCACGGACGAGCACCGCTGGGCGGCCGTGCTCCGTCCCTCGCCGAGGCAACCCGCCAATGGTAGGTGAGGGGCGCGGCATACGGGAAATCGCCCAGAAGCGGCCTCACGGTCTCCTACTCTCTCAGCATGCGACTGGCAGTGAGGCTCCTTCGATCCCAGTGGCCGGCTCTCGTGGAAAGTTGGCTCAGGAGATTCGTCTGGGATGACCCACGCGTCGTATTCGAGGACGACGCTGAACCCGCTTCCTTCCGGAACGCCATGAAGGCGATCCATGTCGGCGGGACATACAAGATCACCGGCAAGTCACGGCACGGCGCGGCCGATGACCTCTTGCTGCGCCATGTAGACCTCAGTGGCGCACACATCTTGGACATCGGGGCATCTGATGGGTCGACCTCCGTTGACCTTGTCCACCGACTACCCCAAGACTTCGGGTCCTACGTCATCGCGGACCTGTTTCTCGTGGTTCAGCGCGCAATGGTGGGCCACAACACGCTCTTGTTTGACACCTCGGGCAAATGCATCCTTGTCGTCGGCAAGAGGTTTCTCGCATGGCCTGAGTTGTCCCGCTTGGCAAGTTTGGTGTGCAGTCCGGCCACCCGAAAGGAGCACCGGGTAGGTGCCGTCCGTCAAGACGTCTTGTTGCTCAATCCAGAGGCACGACACCTCATCGAGAACGACCCGCGGGTGAGCTACGCCACACACAACGTGTTCGAGCCGTGGCCCGGAAGGGCGCCCGACGTCATCAAGGTGGGCAATCTGCTCCGGCGTCTTTACTTCAGCGACACGGAAATCTGCCGAGCACTCTGCGTGCTGCTCGCGGACCTTCCTGAAGGCGGGCACTTGCTCGTCGTGGACAACCCACGTGTCGCGGGTATCGCCCTGCGCGCGGGTCTCTACCGCCGGGTCGGTCGACAGTTCGAGGTCGTGGCACTGACACCCGAAGAACCTGAGATCGTCGATCTCGTCACCTCCTCTGTGGTCCGTCTAGCCCACCGCGCCTGAGCAGGCTCAGCGGTCGGTGCGCAGCTCCCCCGCACGCACCCCGACGACTCCCGCGACGACGAGCACGCCGCCCACCATCTGGACCGGCCGGGGCAGCTCACCGAGCAGCAGCCACGCGAAGAGGATGGCGAAGAGCACCTCGCTCAGCCCGACGAATGACGCCACCGTCGAGCCGAGGCGGCGGGCTGCGAAGGTGCCGAGCAGGTATGCCGCGGCGGCGGCGAGCACGGACAGCTCGCCGATCGCGACCCACCAGGGCACCGACCGGCTCGCCACGACCACGTCCGCAGTGGCGAACTGCATCGGCAGCACGTGGGTCAGCCCCAGGCCGACGAGGACCACGGCCCCGGTGGCCATGCCGTAGGCCGCGAGGACGACGGGCGGCAGTGAGGTGCTGCTGCCCGCCGCGGTGACGAAGAAGACGGCGAGGCCGACCGCGGCGAGCAGGCCCCAGCGGACCCCGGTCGCATCCGGTCGGGACTGGCTCGCGAGGTCGAGGACGAACGCCAGGCCGACGACGGCGACCGTGATGCCGGCCCAGGTGACGCGCGACGGCGGGCGGCGGGTGCGCAGCCACATCCAGAGGACGACGAGGATGGTGCCGCAGTACTCCAGCAGCAGCGCCACCCCGACGGACAGGTGCTGGACGGCGTTGAAGTATGCGACCTGGCAGCCGGCGACGGCGACGAGGCCATAGAGCCCGATCGTCACGAGGTCGGCCCGCACGAGGTGCCACCGGCCCCGACTCGCGAGGAGGGCCGGGACGAGCAGGATCAGCGCCGCGCCGCCGACCCGCAGCAGGACGATCGCCCCGGAGCTCCAGCCGGTCTGCAGGAGCGCCTTGGCGAAGGGGCCCGACGTGCCGAAGGCGGCCGCGGACAGCAGGGCGGCAACGAGCCCGAGGTCGGCCCCGCGACGCCCGCGCGCCGGGGACGTCACGGCCAGCGGCCTGGACGTCGTGGTCATCACTGCCTCCGGGGTCTGACGTCACCCGAGGATGCTGGCGTCATGGGTCTCGCTGACGCTCAGACCATAGCGGGCCCGGAGGGCGGAGACTTCTGGCCATCCGGGGGCGACAGGTCTCCGAGACGACTGACCGCCTCGCTGTCAGGCCTTCCCGTCGAAGAGGCTCGTCACCGACCCGTCCTCGAAGACCTCCCGGATCGCCATGCTGAGCAGCGGCGCGATGGACAGGACCGTGAGCTTGTCGAACTCGCGGTCCGGCGGGATCGGCAGGGTGTCGGTGACGATCACCTCGACGGCGCTGCAGTTCTTCAGCCGGTCGATGGCCGGTCCCGAGAGGATCGCGTGGGTCGCCGCGATGATGACGCCCGCGGCGCCGTCTGCCATCAGGGCGTCGGCCGCCTTGGTGATCGTGCCGCCGGTGTCGATCATGTCGTCCACGAGGACGCAGATCCGGCCCTTGACGAGCCCGACGACCCGGTTCGCGACGGTCTCGTTAGGCCGGGTGATGTCCCGGGTCTTGTGGATGAAGGCGAGCGGCGCTCCCCCGAGCCGGTTCGACCACTCCTCGGCCACCCTGATCCGGCCGGCGTCCGGCGAGACGACGGCGAGCTGCTGGTCGCCGTACTTCTGGGCGACGTACTCGCTGAGGATCGGCAGGGCCATGAGGTGGTCGACGGGGCCGTCGAAGAAGCCCTGGATCTGGGAGGTGTGCAGGTCGACGGCCATCAGCCGGTCGGCGCCGGCGGTCTTGAAGAGGTCCGCCATGAGGCGGGCCGAGATCGGCTCTCGGCCGCGGTGCTTCTTGTCCTGGCGCGCGTAGCCGTAGAACGGCAGGACCACGGTGATCCGCTTGGCGGACGCTCGCTTGAGAGCGTCGATCATCAGCAGCTGCTCCATGATCCACTCGTTGATCGGCGCCGTGTGGCTCTGGATGACGAAGGCGTCCGAGCCACGGACCGACTCCTCGTACCGCACGTAGATCTCGCCGTTGGCGAAGTCGTAGGCGGAGGTCGGGACGAGCTCGGTGCCGAGCCCCTCGGCCACCTCCTGGGCCAGCTGCGGGTGGGCTCGACCCGAGAACACCATGAGGTTCTTCTGGGTCGTCTTCAGGATGCCGGTCATGACCGCGCCCCTTCCTCTTGCCCGTCGGTATGCCGTGCGGCACCGTCCAGCGCGGCCTCCGCCGCCGTCGCGGTGGCGGTGCCGGCCCGACGCCGGGCCACCCACCCCGCGACGTTGCGCTGCTTCGCTCTGGTGACCGCGAGCTCCCCCGGGCCGACGTCAGAGGTCACCGCGGACCCCGCGGCAACGTAGGCACCGTCCCCGATCGTGACCGGCGCGACAATGACGGAGTTGCTGCCGACGAAGCTGTGCGACCCGACGACGGTGGGCGACTTGGTCACCCCGTCGTAGTTGGCGAAGATCGTGCCGGCCCCGATGTTGGCCCCCTCGCCGATGGTGACGTCACCGGCATAGGTCAGGTGGGGGACCTTGGCACCGGCGGCGATCCGCGCGTTCTTGGTCTCGACGAAGCCGCCGATCTTGCCCTCGGCGCCGAGCTCGGTGCCGGGTCGGAGGTAGGAGAACGGTCCGACGCTGGCGCCGGCTCCCACCACGGCCAGCAACGCCTGGGTGCGCACCACCGAGGCGCCGTCGCCGACCTCGACGTCGGTCAGGGTCGTGTCGGGGCCGATCGTGCAGTCGGCGCCAATCGTGCTCGCGCCGTGGATCTGGGTGTGGGGGTGGATGATCGTGTCCTGGCCGATCGTCACGTCGGCGTCGATCCACGTCGTGGCCGGGTCGATGACGATCGCCCCGTCGCGCATCGCCTGCTCGACGGTGCGCCGGTTGAGCTCGGCGCCGAGCCGGGCGAGCTGGACCTTGTCGTTGACGCCCTCGGTCTGCCACAGGTCCGCGATGAGGTGGGCGCTGACGGTCAGGCCCCGTCCGCGGGCGATGCCCAGGACATCGGTGAGGTACTTCTCACCCTGGACGTTGTCGGTGCCCACCTCGGCGAGCGCGTCCCTCAGCAGGGTCACGTCGAAGGCGTAGAGCCCGGAGTTGACCTCCGTGATCCCCCTCTGCTGTTCGGTGGCGTCCTTGTGCTCGACGATGCCGACGACGGCGCCGTCTGCGTCACGCAGGACCCTGCCGTATCCGGTCGGGTCGTCCAGCGACGCCGTGATGACGGTGGCCGCGCTGCCCGAGGCGGTGTGGACCTCCATGAGGCCGAGGAGGGTCTCGGAGCGCAGGAGGGGGACGTCGCCGTAGGTCACGAGGACGGTCCCGGTCAGGCCTGCAGGCAGGGCGTCGAGGCCGCACTCGACGGCGCGGCCGGTGCCCTTGACGGCGTCCTGCTCGGCGATCACCGCGGCGGCGTCGACCTCGGTGACGTGCTGGGCGACGAGCGCCCGTTCGTGCCGCACGACCACGGCGAGGTGATCCGGCTGCACGCCCCTGGCCGCGGCGATCGCGTGGCCCACCAGCGAGCGACCACCGATGGTGTGCAGGACCTTCGGCCGACGGGACCTCATCCGGGTGCCCTCCCCTGCGGCGAGGACGATGACGGCGGCCGGGCGAGGTGCGCTCACGCTCTGGGACTCCCACGTTTTCGGACGGTCAGGCCGCCGACGGAACCCGTCTCGCGACCGCCGCCATGCTAGCGCTCGGCCGGAGCCGGTGACGTCCCCGTCGGGACGCCGCGCGCGTTGGTGAGACATGGTGTCGCTTCAGCCGCGTGTTCGCGGTGAGCTCCGGGGAGGGGTGGTGACGCACCAACCGGAGACATGGTGTCTCAGCAACGCACAGCGACCCTCAGGTGCGCTCCCGCCCCGCAGATCGGCTCCCCGGGTAGGAATCGAACCTACGTCGCTAGTCCTGATTCAAAGTCAGGCGGGCCCTGCCAGCAGACCAACCGGGGAACGTCCCGCCAGGGGCCGGACGCCCAAAGGGTAGTCGACCCGACGCTCCCGGCGGCACCGCCGGTGGGAGGGCAGAATGACTCGGGTGACCACTCGCGACAAGCCCTCCGGCCAGACCTCCAGCCGGTCCCGGATGACGGGCAAGCAACGGCGGGAGCAGCTCATCGAGGTCGGCCGCAGACTGTTTGCCGAGAAGGGTTTCGAGGCCACCACGGTCGAGGAGATCGCCGCCAAGGCCAGTGTGTCCAAGCCGGTCGTCTATGAGCACTTCGGGGGCAAGGAGGGGCTGTATGCCGTGGTCGTCGACCGCGAGATCCGCACCCTCCTCGACGGGATCACCAGTGCGCTCAGCGCCGAGACGACCTCCCGTGGCCTGCTGGAGGCGGCGGCACTGTCGTTGCTCGACTACATCGAGGGCTCGACGGACGGCTTCCGGATCCTGGTGCGCGACTCGCCGGCGGGGCAGTCCACCGGGTCCTTTGCCAGCCTCATCGGTGATGTGGCCTCCCAGGTCGAGCACCTCCTCGCGGCCGAGTTCAAGGCGCGGGGGCTCGACCCGAGGACGGCACCGCTCTATGCGCAGATGCTCGTCGGGATGGTGGCGTTGACCGGCCAGTGGTGGGTCGACTCCCGCAAGTTCAAGAAGGCGGATGTGGCAGCGCACCTCGTCAACCTCGCGTGGAACGGACTCAGTGGCCTCGAGGCGAAGCCGACCGTCCTCCTGATGCGCTGACCACACTGATCAGCGTCAACCACCCCATCTCGGGGCGACACGTGGCAAAGTGGACAACATGAGCGTCGCCAAGCTGCCGCGCATCGTCCTGCAGGGCCAGCACATCGTCGGGGCCGACTTCGGTCACCGGCGACTGGGCCAGTTCTCCTCGGCCGGATGCCACTTCGAGTCATGCACCTTCGATCGGCTCCGCTGCGAGTCGGCCGCCTTCGGTGCCGGCATGACGATGTCGTCCTACACCGACTGCGTGTTCGATGGGGCGCAGCTGCGGCCGGTGCCCGGCGGGTACTACCGGTTCGAGCGGTGCACCTTCACCGGGGCGACGATCCGTGACTGGCTGTGCTTCGCCGTCGAGGTGGTCGACTGCACCTTCGACGGAGCGCGGATCACCAAAGCCATCTTCAACGGCACGCCCTGGCCCGAGGACGCCGGGCCGCTGGAACGGACCCGCAACGCCTTCGACGGCAATGACTTCTCGAGAGCCGTCCTGCGTGATATCGGATTTCGGTCGGGCATCGACCTGGCTCGACAGCGGCTCCCCCTGAGCGGCGACTTCCTCTACGTGAGCGACGGCGCGGCAGCTCTGGCCCATGCACATCTCGAGGTGATCGGCTGGAGTCAGCTGGCAGAGCGTCAGCTGGCACTGGACTACCTCGGCGCCCTCCGGCGGTTGATCGCGGCCGGTCAGCAGCAGCTGTTCCTGCGCGAGGCCGACTTCCCGACCGGCAAGGTCACCACGCGGGTGTTCCAGCTGCTGCGCGAGGCGAGCCTCGGCCCGCGGACGGCTCCTGGGCTCGGCGACCGGAGGCTCCCGACGGCGCGCCGCAGCACCCGACTGGCGTGACCTTCATATCTTGATCTGAAGATACTTGACGGCACGTACACTTTGACAGTGACCGCAACCCCGGGCGACGAGGTCGACCGCATCGTCGCCGCCTGGCACCGCGAGCGGCCGGACCTCGACGCCGCGCCGCTGCAGGTCCTCTCCCGCATCTCGCGCCTCGCCCGCCACCTCGACCGGGCGCGCAACTCGGCCTTCGCCAAGCACGGTCTCGACGGCTGGGAGTTCGACGTCCTCTCGGCCCTGCGCCGATCCGGAAACCCCTACCAGCTATCCCCCGGGCAGCTCGTCGCCCAGACCCTCGTCACATCCGGCACCATGACCAACCGCGTGGACCGGCTCGCGCTGCGCGGCTTCGTCGAGCGCAGCCCCGACCCCGGTGACCGCCGCGGTGTCATCGTCGCCCTGACGCCCTCGGGTCGCGAGGTCGTCGACGCCGCCCTGGCCGACCTGCTCGCGCGGGAGCGCGACCTGCTCAGCCAGCTCCCGGAGACCGAGCGGGACCAGCTGACGGCCACCCTGCGCGGGCTGCTCCAGCCCTTCGACCGCTGACGGTCCGCCCGCCGGGGCGCCCGGGGCGCGGGTGGCGACGGGTCAGCCGGCGATCTCGGCCGCACTCAGCCACGCGAGCTCGAGCTCCTCCCGCTCGTCGACCAGCGCTCGCAGTGCGTCGTTGAGACGCAGTACGGCGGCGTGGTCCGCGGCCTGGGCGACCATCCCCGCGTGGAGGCGCTCCTCCTGGGTCGCGATCCTGGACAGCTGCCGCTCGATCCGACCCATCTCCTTCTTGGCCTCGCGCAGCTGCGTCGAGCTCGCCGCCGGAGGAGGAACGGTGCTCACCCCGGCACCCGCGCCCCCGCTCCTGGCCACCGTCACCCCGGCCATCGCCGGCCGACCAGAGCCGCCCGCCTGCTGCGCAGCGGTGAGGAGCTGGAGGTACTGCTCGACCCCGCCCGGCAGGTCGCGCACCCCACCGTCGCCGAGCAGGGCGACCTGGCGGTCGGCGACCCGCTCGAGAAGGTAGCGGTCGTGGGAGACGACGAGCAGCGTGCCGGCCCATCCGTCGAGGACATCCTCGAGCGAGGTGAGGGTCTCGATGTCGAGGTCGTTGGTCGGCTCGTCGAGGATGAGGACGTTGGGCTCGGACATGAGCAGCCGCAGCAGCTGGAGGCGGCGGCGCTCCCCACCGGACAGGTCGCCGACGCGGGTCTGCTGCCGCCCGCCGGTGAAGCCGAGGCGCTTGGCCAGCTGGCTCGCGCTGACCTCTTTGTCGCCGAGCATGGTGAACTTCTTGACGTCCTCGATGGCCTCGATGACCCGCCAGGAGGTGAACTTCTCCAGCTCTCTGACCTCCTGGGTCAGGAACGCGACGGACACCGTCGAGCCGACCTTGCGCTTTCCGGAGGTGATCGGCACGTCGCCGGTGAAGGCGCGCAGCAGGGTCGACTTGCCTGAGCCGTTGACGCCGACGATGCCGACCCGCTCGCCCGGGGCGAGGCGCCAGGTCACGCGGTCGAGCAGCGTCCTACCGCCGAGCTGCACGCTGACGTCGATGAGGTCGATGACGTCCTTGCCGAGGCGCGTCGTCGCGAACCGCACCAGCGACACGTCATCGCGCGGCGGGGGTTCGTCGGCGATCAGCTCGTTGGCCGCGTCGATGCGGAACTTCGGCTTGGTGGTGCGCGCCGGCGGGCCGCGGCGCAGCCAGGCGAGCTCCTTGCGGAGCAAGTTGTCGCGCCGCTCTGCGGTGACCGCGGACATCCGCTCGCGCTCGGCCTTGGCGAGCACGTATGCCGCGTAGCCTCCGTCGAACGCGCTGACCGTGCCGCCGGCGACCTCCCAGGTGACGGTGGCCATCGCGTCGAGGAACCACCGGTCGTGGGTGATCGCGACCGTGGCGCTGTCGGGCCGGGTCCGCTTCGTGACGATGTGGTCAGCGAGCCAGGCGACGCCCTCGACGTCGAGGTGGTTGGTCGGCTCGTCGAGGAGCAGGACGTCGGGGTCGGCCACGAGGAGGTGCGCCAGCGCCAGCCGGCGTCGCTCGCCGCCGGACATCGGCCCGATCACCGCGTCCAGACCGCCGACGGACTCCGCGCCGATCCCGCCGAGCAGCCCGGTGAGGACGTCGCGGATCCTCGGGTCGCCCGCCCACACGTGCTCGGGCAGGTCGCCGAGGACGGCCTGGTGCACCGTGTGCGCCGGGTCGAGCGCGTCCACCTGGCTCAGCATGCCGACGGTGACCCCACCACCACGGGTCACCCGTCCGGAGTCGAGGCCCTGCTCGCCGGCGATGACGCGCAGCAGGGTCGTCTTGCCACCACCGTTGCGACCGACGACACCGATGCGCTGACCGGTGTTGACACCCGTCGAGAGCTCGTCGAGCACGTTGACCGTGCCGAAGATGACGCAGGCCCGTTCGAGGGCAACGAGATTGGCCATCAGACGCGCGACGGTCCGGGGATGACCTGGGCACCGTGGACCGGGGCCTTGGCTCGCCTGACCTCACCCGCGACACCGGAGGCGGTCAGGGAGACGCACAGGTCGAGTGCCATCTCGGGTGACGCCGTGAGGAAGGCGACGGTCGGGCCGGACCCGGAGACGATGCCCCCGAGTGCCCCGAACTCCAGGCCGGCGTCGAGGACGTCGCGCAGGCCGGGCTGCAGCGAGACCGCGGCGTCCTGCAGGTCGTTGGACAGGGCCCGGCCGACCGCCTCGGCATCACCCGAGCGGAGCGCCGTCATCATCTGCGACGACGGCTCGGGGGCTGCGATCGGTGCGTTGCTGCGCAGCCGGTCGCACTCGGCATACACCGCCGGGGTGGACAGGCCCGTCTGGCTGACGGCGAAGACCCAGTGGAAGGTGCCCCGCGCGAGGACGGGAGCCAGCGCCTCCCCCCGGCCGGAGCCCATGGCGATGCCGCCGGACAGGGCGAAGGGGACGTCGCTGCCCAGCCCGGCCGCCAGCTGGACGAGCTCTTCGCGGGCCATCCCCGACGACCAGAGGTGGTCGCAGGCCACCAGCGCGGCCGCCGCGTCGGCGGAGCCGCCGGCCATCCCGCCGGCGACGGGGATCTCCTTGTGGATCCGCAGTGAAACCGGCTCGTGGACGCCGACCTCCTCTGCAAGGGTCCGCGCCGCCACGACGGCCAGGTTGGTGGCGTCGGTGGGCACCTGCTCGGCATAGGGCCCGCTGATCGTGACCTCCCACTCGGCCGAAGGCGCCACGGTGACCTCGTCGAAGAGCCCGACCGCCATGTAGATCGTCGACAGGGCGTGGAATCCGTCGGCGCGGCGGGGGCCGACCCGCAGCTCGAGGTTGACCTTCGCAGGGACACGGACGGTCACCGACCGGGGCAGGGTCGCGGCGGAGGTCACCTCGTCACCCTAAGCCTCACGTGCGGCCGCCTCGATCCCCGTCCGCGCCGCGGCGATGGCTGCGAAGGCGACGATGTCGAGCTGCTCACCCCGGGTGCTGGGGTCGACCCCCGCAGCCCGCAGCGCCGCCTCGGCGGCAGGTGGCGAGCCGGCCCAGCCGGACAAGGCGGCCCGCAGCGTCTTGCGTCGTTGGGCGAAGGCGGCGTCGACGCAGCGGAAGACGTCCTCGCGGCTCGCGGTCGTCACCGGCGGCTCACGCCGGGTCATGGCCACGAGCCCGGAGTCGACATTGGGCACGGGCCAGAAGACGCTGCGCGGGACGGTGCCCGCCAGGCGGACGTCGGCGTACCACGCGGCCTTGAGGCTCGGCACGCCGTAGGTCCTGTTGCCGGGGTGGGCCGCCAGGCGCTCGGCCACCTCGAGCTGGACCATCACGAGGACGCGCTGGAGACCGGGGAAGCGCTCGAGGAAGGACAGGACGACGGGCACGGAGACGTTGTAGGGCAGGTTCGCGACGAGGGCCGTGGGTTGCGGGTCGGGCAGTTCCATGAGCGCGAGCGCATCCGCCTGGACGACGCTCAGGCGGGCTGAGTGCTGGGGCTGGTGGGTCGCCACCGTGTCGGGCAGGGCTGCCGCAAGGACGGGGTCGACCTCGACCGCGCAGACGTGGGCCACCTCCGGCAGCAGGGCGAGGGTCAGCGAGCCGAGCCCCGGGCCGACCTCGACGACGCTGTCCCGCGGGCCGACCCCGGAGAGTCGCACGATCCGCCGCACCGTGTTGGCGTCAACGACGAAGTTCTGGCCCCAGTGCTTGGTGGGGCGGATCCCGAGCCGGGAGGCGAGCTCGCGGACCTGTGAGGCGGAGAGCAGACCGGAACGACGTCGGCCGTCAGGCGCCCCCGCCCCGGGGTCCGTCGCGTCCCCGTCGGTCATGACGGCAACAGTAGTCGGCTCGCGCCGGCGGCTGCCACGACAGCAGGCGGCTGCAGGGACGGCAGGCGCCGACCTCGAGCCGCCGATGCCGGCACGTGGTGCCGGGTCCGTCAGGCCGCGTGGGCGCAGCCCCACGGCTGCAGGCCCCGCGTGGCGTAGATGCGGTTGGCCACGGTGATCTGCTGCTCGCGCGAGGCGAGGTCGGCCCGGCTGGCGAAGTCGCCGCCGCCGGCCCCGAGCCAGGTGCCGCTGTCGAACTGCAGGCCGCCGGAATAGCCGTTGCCGCTGTTGATGTGCCAGTTGCCCGTGGACTCGCAGGCCGCGATCCGGTCCCACATCGCGGCGTTGGCGAGGTTGAGGCCGGCGCCGGAGGGCGCGGGGGCAGCCGGCTGGGCCCCAGCGGGGGCGGCCGGAGCCACCGCAGCCTGCGGTGCGGGGGCGGGCTTGGACCCGACCGCGACCACCTCGGCAACCGGCGCCCGGCTGACGGTCGCGAGGGCCTCGACACGCGAGGTCATCACCCCGTCGACCCAGGTCTCCTGGTAGGTGTGGACGCGTTCACCGGGGACGCCCGCTGCCATGGTCCTCGTCGTCCCCTCGGCCAGCGTGCGGTCGTCCTGCGTCGTCGTCTGGAAGGCGAGCGTCTCCGTCGTCGTGGACTGCTTCTGGGCGACGCGGTTGACGGCGATCGCCAGCCCCTCGCTGACGGCCGTCTCCGGTGCCGGGTGGACCTGGTCGAGCGGGCCGAGCGTGACCCCGAGCTGCTGCAGGACATCGGACACCGTGGCGACCGTGGTGGCCTTGGGCAGTGCTGTGCCGTCGACGGTCACGGTGACGTTGCGCGGGTTCGTCATCGTCATCGCCAGGCCCGCGCGGCCGAGCGGCTCGGAGCGCGAGACGGAGAGCTTCGCGGCGTCGGCACGCAGGCCGAGCTCCGCGAGCGCGCTCCCGACGGTGCCGGCCGTCGTGGAGTAGTCGCTCGTCCTGCCGTCGGTCGTGACGCTCAGCTGGCGCCGGTAGCGCACGACCACCGTCTCGCCGTCGTCGAGCGGCTGGTCAGTGGCCGGCACGACGAGGTCGTGGGCGCCCACCGTGACGCCCTGTTTGGCGAGCAGGTCCCCGACCGTGTTCCCCAGGACGTGCACCGAGGTGGTCTGTCCGTCGACGGAGAGGGTGACCGCCTTGTCGTAGTGGGCGAAGCCGACGCCGCCCACCGCCACGGCGGCGATGGCGCCGGCCTGCACGGCATGCCGGATCGCGCGTGAGATCACCATGCTCCAAACCTGGGACGTCCCGGGTGGAGTCGGGGGTTCGGCGTGGCGAGGGGCACCGTGACCGGTCCTCGACAGCTCCGTCGAGAGGATCATCCACGCCCCCTGCACAGCCGACCCGCGGTCTCCGCACCGGCCAACAGCGCACCACTGTCCACGACCCACCGGTCAAGGTCAAGTTTTGGTAACGGACCGGTGAGCCAGCAGCGGCTGAGGTCGGGTGGGCGCTCACGAGGATCAGGACCAGCTGCCGTAGACCCGTTCGGAGTTCGCGGTGAGGGCCAGGCACAGCGTCGGCACGTCGAGGTTGAGGACGTCGGCCATCGCCCGGACGGTCAGCGGCACGAGGTAGGACGCGTTCGTCGCCCCCCGGTGCGGGGTCGGCGTGAGGTAGGGCGCGTCGGTCTCGACGAGCAGGTGCTCGATCGGGGTCACCGCCAGGGCGTTGCGCAGGCCGGCCGCGTTCTTGAAGGTGACGGTGCCGGAGAAGGAGAGCATCAGACCCCGCTCGACCGCGAGCCGCGCCATCGCGACGTCGCCCGAGAAGCAGTGCAGGACAGTGCGTTCGGGGCTCCCCTCCTCCTCAAGGATCCGCAGCACGTCCTCGTGGGCGTCCCGGTCGTGGATCTGCAGGGCCTTGCCGGTGCGCTTGGCGAGGTCGATGTGCCAGCGGAAGGCCTCCTGCTGCGCCGGGACACCCTCTGGCCCGGTGCGGAAGTAGTCGAGCCCGGTCTCGCCGACGACCCGCACCCGCGGGTGGGCCGCGAGGGCCTCGATCTCGGCGAGGGCGGAGTCGAGGTCGCCCTGGACCTTCAGTCGGGGAATCTCGTTGGGATGCAACGCTACTCCCCCCAACAGGGCAGTATGCCGGTCGATCGCCTCGACGGTGAACCGCGCCGCGGGCAGGTCGCAGCCGATCTGCACCAGCCGGGTCACGCCGACGGCCGCCGCCTCGGCGATGGCCGCCGCGACGTCGGGCGCCTGCTCGCCGTCGCGGGCGATGTCGAGGTGAAGGTGGTTGTCGACGACCGCGATCGGCAGCGGAGCCGGGGCAGCGGGCTTGTCCCGTGACGAGGTGTGAGGGCTCATCTCAACCCTGCGCCGCCGAGCTGTCCGGAGCGGCCAACCGGTCGATCTCCTCCTGGACGACCGACGGGTCGAACTTGACGAAGACGGGGACCGGCTTGGCGATCGGGGTCCCGACCACGACGGGCCGCGACTCCCACGTGGGGGTCGCCGAGTAGTCGCCGGTGATGACCGGGTATCCGGGCCCACCGTCAAGGTCCTCGACCTGCTCGAGCCGGGGCATCGGGACGAACTCGCCGGACCCGCCCATCACGAGGTGGACGGAGTTGGAGCTGTGCGGCAGGAACGGTGACATCAGCGTGTTGAGGTCGCTGACCGCCTGGGCCAGGACGTGCAGCACGGTCCCCAACCGCTCGCGCTGGTCGGCGTTCTTGAGCTTGAACGGTTCCGTCTCGGAGACATAGCGATTCGCCTCACCGACGATCCGCATCACCTCGGCGATGGCGTTCTTCTGGCGGTGCCGCCCGATGAGTGCTCCCACGGTCTCGAACCCCGCTCGCACGGTCGCGAGGAGCGCCTCGTCGACGGGCTCCAGGGGGCCACGAGGCGGGATCTGGCCGAAGCTCTTGTGGATCATCGTCGCGGTCCGGTTGACGAGGTTGCCCCAGCCGGCGACGAGCTCGGAGTTGTTGCGCTGGATGAACTCGGCCCAGGTGAAGTCGCTGTCCTGGTTCTCCGGCCCGGCCGCACAGATGAAGTAGCGCAACGGATCCGGGCCGTATCGGTCGAGGACGTCACGCACGTAGATCACGTGCCCGCGCGAGGTGGAGAGCTGCTTGCCCTCCATTGTCATGAACTCGGAGGCGACGACCTCGGTGGGCAGGTTGAGCACGCCGTAGACCCCCGGCTCACCGCCCCGGGCGCCCTTCCCGGCATACGCGAGGAGCTCGGCCGGCCAGACCTGGGCGTGGAAGGTGATGTTGTCCTTGCCCTGGAAGTAGTAGCTGAGGGCCTCCGGGTCGTTCCACCACTCGCGCCACCGCTCGGGCTCGCCGACCCGCCGGGCCCACTCGATGGAGGCGGAGAGGTAGCCGACGACGGCGTCGAACCAGACGTAGAACCGCTTGGTCGGCTGGTCGCGCCAGCCGTCGATCGGGACGGGGATGCCCCAGTCGAGGTCGCGCGTCATGGCCCGTGGGCGCACGTCGGCAAGGAGGTTCCTGGAGAAGTTGATGACGTTGGGGCGCCACGTGCCCGAGGCCTCGCGCCCGGCGAGCCACTCCCCGATCGCGTCGGCCAGCGCCGGCAGGTCGAGGAAGAAGTGCTGCGTCTCCACGAACTCCGGTGTCTCACCGTTGATCCTGGACCGGGGGTTGATCAGCTCCGTGGCGTCGAGCTGGTTGCCGCAGTTGTCGCACTGGTCGCCGCGCGCCTCGCCGTAACCACAGATCGGGCAGGTGCCCTCGATGTAGCGGTCCGGCAGGGTGCGACCGGTGGAGGGGCTGATCGCGCCGCGGGTGGTCTGCTCGATCATGTAGCCGTTGCGCCAGTCACCGGTGAACAGCTCCTGCGCGACGGCGTAGTGGTTGAGCGTGGTCGTGCGGGTGAAGAGGTCGTAGGCGAGCCCGAGGTCGGTGAGGTCCGCGGCGATGACGGCGTTGAACCGGTCGGCGAGCGCCCGCGGGGTGACGCCCTCCTTGTCGGCCTGGACGAGGATCGGGGTGCCGTGCTCGTCGGTGCCCGAGACCATGAGCACGTCGTGACCGGCCATCCGCATGAACCGACTGAAGACGTCGGAGGGCACACCGAAACCGGCCACGTGGCCGATGTGGCGCGGGCCGTTGGCATACGGCCAGGCAACTGCGGAGAGGACATGGGTCATGCGGGGAATCCTAGTGAGCGCTGGCCACCCGGTTTCACCAGTGGCTAGCGTGGCGTCCGTGGAGACCCTGATCGCGGAGGACCTGCTGCTGCTCCTACTCGACGACGAGTCCGGCAAGCTCGCCGCCTCCGACAAGATCCGACCGCTGTTGGGCGGCGCGCTGCTGATCGAGCTCGCGCTGGCGGAGCGGATCGAGGTGGTCGCGCGGACGAGTGTCTGGAGTACGTCGAAAGTGACGGTCCACCCCGGTCCGCCTCTCGACGAGCCGCTCCTCGACATGGCCGTCAGCACGATCGCAGAGAAGCCGCGCGGCGCCCAGGATCTCGTCAACCGGCTCGGGAAGGGCACGAAGGACGTCCTGCTCGCGCGACTCACCGAACGCGGCCTCGTCCACCCCGTCAAGGGCAAGGTGTTCGGACTCTTCCCCCACACGACCTGGCCCGCGTCGGATCGTCTGCACGAGGCTGGGGTCCGCGAGAAGCTTCAGGCAGCACTGGTCCTGGGACTGACGCCCGACGAGCGCACGTCAGCACTGGTGGCGCTCCTGTCGGCTGTCGACCACGCGCACAAGGTGGTCGATCGCGGCGACCTGCCGGCCGGCGAGGTCAGACGGCGGGCCAGGCACATCGCGGATGGCGCATGGGCGGCAACGGCCGTCAAGGACGCCGTCGCCGCAGCCCAGGCTGCGATGACGGCCGCCATCGTCGCCACCTCGGTCGCGGCCACCGCGGGCGGCAGCTGACCGGATCGGCCGCGGACGACCACTAGCGTGGCGTCCGTGACGACGCTGATCGCTGAAGACCTGTTGCTGCTCCTGCTCGACGACGAGTCCGGCAGGGCCGCCGCCTCCACCAAGATCCGGCCACTACTGGGCGGTGCGCTGCTCATCGAGCTCGCCATGATGGAGCGGATCGACATGCCCGAGAAGCCTGGCCTGTGGAGGCGGGGCATGTCGAAGGTCGGGTGGAGTACGTCGAAGGTGTCAGTCCTCGACGGCCCGCCCCTCGACGACCCGTTGCTCGCGGCGGCACTCGCCACCATCGGCGAGATGCCGCGCTATGCCGCGGACCTCATCAACCGGCTGGGCAAGGGAACCAAGGACGTCCTGCTGGAGCGGCTCGGCCAGCGCGAGCTCGTCCGGCCGGTCGAGGACAAGGTGTGGGGGCTCTTCCCGCGCACGACCTGGCCGGCGATCGAGCGGACGCACGAGGCCGCGGTCAAGGAGAAGCTGCAGGGTGTCCTGATCCAGGGCCTGAGCCCCGACGAGCGCACCTCGGTCATCATCTCGCTGCTCTCGGGGATCGACCACGCCCAG
>NZ_JBKJPP010000187.1:0-49648 GCF_046595215.1 Lapillicoccus sp.
GTCACGGTGGTCCAGCTCGGAGTTGGCGGCCGAGGCCACCGTTCGTGGGCTGGTCGAGGCGCTCGCCGGCCACGGTCCGTCCCCAACGACTACCAGAACCTCGACCACCTCGCCGAATGCGTCCTGGCCTTCCAAGACCGCTACAACCACGCAGCCCAGCCGTTCGACTGGACCCACACCAGAGACGACCTCAACGCCTTCCTGCGCCGACTCGACAACGACGCCGCATGACCCCCAACGAACTTACGACCACGACCACCAGTGAGGGGCTTCGCCTCTGACCGCCGAGGTGGGCGGCCGAGGATGCCTTGAGCCTCTCGTCAGGCGCTGTTTGTGAGCGGTCCGCGCCTGCATCAGGGCAAGCACCACCCGCCGCGCTCGAAGCCGGCCGGTCACTGATCTGGCTGGCACCCGCGCCTCTGTTATTAGGGCCACCTTCGCTTCGCTGAAATCCCGACCCGGAAGGCCTCGCCGGTCTCCCTACGCGACGTGGATCCCAACGCATCAGGGGTTGGAGCCAAACGCGGTCCTCTTGCCATGCTGCGCCGCGGACTTCCGAACGTCAATCAAAACTCAAGCTCAACGCCTCAGTTTGCGCCCCAAGGATCCCTAGCTTTCGCTCTCGGCCGCAGGGGACTACGATGTCGAATAGTAGGTCCGTCGTTGGTGAAGGAGAGAGGGACGAACGGGTGGCGGTTGTATGCGCTACCCGCCCATTTCGCCCTGATCAGCCCGGATGGAGCGCTTGACGAAAGACGAACCCGTAGCCGGGGCGCCACGCTTCTTGGCCCCATGATCGATGACCACCGGCTTGAGCACGGAAGCCGGGCCCATGTCACCCAACAAAAAGGACTCTTCCAGAATGAGAACCTCACTACGACTGATCGCCGTCGCTTCTGCCGCTGCGGTCGGGATCGTCATGGCTCCGGGGGCAGCCTCCGCCGACACGCTGAATGGAGCGCTTTTGGCGAGAAAGATGCAGGGGCACTCCAGCATGGCCGCTGCGATGCGCGCTCACCCCGAGATGGCCCGCATGATGGCCGCGGATGCGTCGATGGCCGAGGCGCGTCCGACGAGAGGTGCGTAACGGCTTAACCCGGCCCGGCCCAGTCCGGTGGTCTCCTTGAGCGTGGGATCTGAGGCCATCTGGCGCTCATAGGCTCGGCCACTGTGCGGCGGCGGGCCAGCGTTCCCGCCGTGAACATCGTCCTCTGTCGAACCCCGGCCGACGGCTGGGCACTCAGCCAAAATTTTCGGCGCGGACGAGTTGCGGTCATTGGTTGCCGAGCTCGCCGCCGCAGCACACTGAGCTAGGAGAACGTGATGTCGAGCGTGCGGTCGGTGCTGTTCGGGTTGCCTGACGCACGGCGGCTGGTCGCTGCCGTCAGGTTTGGCTTGGGGTGGTGTTGATGCAGCGGGCTGCGGTCCATCCGATGCCCGCCGCGAGCAGGAGTAGCGCGCCACCGAGGTAGTAGACGGCCTGGATCCCGAAGGCCGCAGCGAGCACCCCGCCGATGAGCAGGGAGATCAGCCGGCCGAGCTGCCACAACACGTCGAAGCTGGCGAAGATCCGGCCGCGGGCCTGTTCGGGGGTGTGGGCCTGTAACAGGGAGTTGAAGGTCACTGCTCCGCTGGAGGTGCCCAGGCCGTAGGCGGCGAGGGCGATCAGGGCCAGCGGGAGGGCGGTGAACGATGCCAGGAGGAGGTCCACCAGGCCCCGTAGGACGTACGGGCCGAACACGAACACCGGCCGTCGCGGGTCGCTGATTAGTCGGGTCAGCAAGAACGGCCCGAGCACGGCGCCGACACCGATCGCCCCGAGCAGTAGTCCGTAGCCGCTGGGGGCGAGCGCGAGGCGGTCGCGGGCGAGCACCACCAGCAGGGCGCTGGTCGCGCCCGCGGACAGGGCGGCGAGGAGCTGCCCGGCACCCAGTGCCCGCAGCAGCCGATCGGCGAGCAGAAGCCGGACCCCGGCGGCGGCGTCGGCGAAGAATCCCCGCCGTTTCGTCGGTAGTGGCGACGTGGGCAGCCGCAGTCCGGCCAGCAGGGCGGCGCTGAGCAGGAAGCTGGCGGCGTTGATTCCGAATGCTGGGCCGGCACCAAACCGGGCGTAGAGGATGCCCGCGATCGGTGCCAACACGATCTGGCTCAACACCGCGGCGGTCCAGATCCCGCTGTTGGCCGCGACCAGTTCTTCGTCCTTGACGAGGGCGGGCAGCGCGCTGCTGGCCGCGGGGTTGAACAGCACCGCCCCGGCCGAGAGCCCGAAGGCGATCACGTAGACCGCGATCAGGTGATGCCCGGCCAGCATCAGCGCGGCGGCCAGCACAGCGCGCCACAGGTCCGCCGCGATCATGACCGTCACTCGCGGCAGCCGGTCGACCAGGGTGCCCGCAACCGGGGCGAGCAGCAGCACCGGGACGATCTCGGCGACCACCACCGCGCTGACGCCGAGCGGGGACCCGGTCAGGTCGAACACCAGCAGCGCCAGCGCCACCGTTGCGAATACGTCGCCCCATTGCGACACGGTCCGCGCCGACCACAGTCGCCGGTAGCCGGGGCGGGTGAGGACCTGGGTCAGCCCGACCCGGCGGGAAGGAGCGCGGGTCATCCGCGGGTGACCTCTGCCGGTGCGGCGGGGTCGGCCCTCTTGCCTGTCGTGGATTCGATGATCTGGCAGATGACGGCGTCGTTGCCACCGCGGCGGGCGTCGGTGGCGGCCCGCCGCGCCGTCAGCAGGGACTGGCGCAGCCGCCGCAGGTTGGTGATTTTCTGGTCGATCTCGGCGAGGTGCCCGTCGAGGATCGCGGCGACCCGCTGGCAGGGCTGCTCCCCGCAGCGTTGCAGGTCGAGGATGTCCCTGATCTCGTCCAGGCCCAGATCCAAGGCCTTGGCGCGGCGAATGAAGTGCAGGACCGCGACGTCGTCGGTGGTGAATAGTCGGTATCCGGAGTCGGTGCGCTCGGCCTCGGGCAACAGTCCCCGACGTTCGTACAGCCGGATGGCTTTGGCGCTCAACCCGGTCAGCGCTGCTGCTCGCCCGACGGTCACCAACTGCATCAAAGCCCCTTCGCGTGGTCTGGCCATCGGCGCTTGACCTTACCCCGGGGGCAAGGTTGCAGAGTCGTTCCCGGGGCCACGCCAGCCGATCAGATCAGATCAATCAACCCGATCCACCGAGATGGCGCGCCCGGGACGGGTTGTCGCGTCCCCGCGGTGCCCGCAGACCTACGTTGCACCGCACCATCGAACGGCCCATCGGTAATGCGCCAAAGGAGAGTCGCGACGTGTCCAAGCCCGGGCTGCGGCCCACTTCACCGCGTGGGCTGCTGGCGCTGCTCACTGCGGCCGGGTTCTTGATCTTCGTTCAGGCATTCATGATCGCCCCGGTCCTGCCCCGTCTGGCGGAGGTGCTCGGGACCACCACCGGGATGGTGGGCTTGGCGGTGCCCGCGTACCTGGTGCCCTACGGGGGGATGACCTTGGCGTGGGGCCGTTGTCGGACCGGCTCGGGCGCGGCCCGATCATCCTCGGGTCCATGGTGGCGTTCATCGTGTTGACCGCCGCGACATCGGTGGTCGACAGCGCCGCCGGGTTCATCCGGATGCGGGTGGCCACCGCTGTCGGCGCGAGCGGAGTAGTGCCGATCGCGCTGGCCCTGATCGGTGACCTGTTCCCGTTCCACCAACGAGAGCGTGCCTTGGGGTGGTTGTTCGGGGGCATGGCCGGCGAGATCGCTGGGGGCTCGACAGCCGGTGCGCTGGCCGAATCGCCTTCGGCCGGCCGGGGCTGTTTCTCGCCGTCGCGGCCGGCGGCCTGCTGCTCCTGCTGCTGCTGCTCGGGTCCCGGGCGCCGGTAACGCGCCCTGCTGAGCAGTCGCCGCGGTCGACGCACCTCCAGCTACGTGCTGATCAACGCGGTGCTGCATTCCGGGGTCTACACATGATTGGGCCTGTACCCGAAGCAACGTTTCGGGCTCGGTGAGGTTGCGATGGGGCTGGCACTACAGGGCTACGGCATCCCCGGGTTCGTGCTCGGTCCGGTCATCGGTCGCGCCGCCGATCGGTCCGGGCGCGCCCGGATCATCCCCGGCCGGGGTCTTCGTGGGCGCACTGTTTGTGCTGCTGATGGCCCTCCCACTCCCGCTGCACGTCGGCAGCGCTGCGCCCGTTGCCGAGCCAGTAGTGAAGCGTCCGCGGTCGCTGGCCCGTAGGCACGGAAGTGCGCGACCAACGCGTGCGGCCCCGCATCGTCGAGATCCCACACCCCCGCCCAGCGCGCGTTCTCTTCGAGTCGCTGGAAGGTGTGCTGCCCGTTCCGGGGTGGACCGAAGCTCATGTCGCCCTGCCAGGTCAAGGGCTTGATCAGCGTGTCCGCGCCTTCGTCGAAGACGTGTCGCAGGTGCCGGTATGCCGCCGTGCGCGTCACCGCCGCACCCAGCTCGCGCGACGGTCAGCGGACCGTTCGCAAGTGCCTGGCGGACCGTCTCACGGAACGCCGGCCAGTCACCCGCCCCCAACTCGTAGTACTCCTGCCAGCTCGGCTGCTCCCACTGGCGACCGGCCGACCGCAGCGCGAGGTGGGCCCCGCCGTCCTCGGGTGAGAGGTAGGGCATCGCGCCCCGGAGCGCGAACGCCTGGATGAGCCTCCCGTCTTCGAGGGCACGGACGACCTCTCCGGCTCGCGAGTGGGCCCGCCGCATGCGGACGGCGAGCTCGGCCGCGCTGTCGTCCACCGCCAGGACCGCCCCGAGCCGGCGCACTACGTCGGCGACCGACTCACGTCCGACGGGCTCGAGCAGCTGCCGCTGCCTCACCCAGGCGAGGGCCTGCGACCAGGTGATCGACATCCGGGGCACGATGGTGAAACCCACCGACAGCCACCAGCGCCCTGGTCGCTTTGGGTCTCGCCCGCCGCCCGAGCCCGTCGCGACAGAGGTCCTGAGGCGCATCGGCCCGGAGCCGATGCCCGTTGGTCGCGTCGGGCCGACCGTTCGGCGCACCGCGGGACCCCGTTGCACAACAGTTACCCCTGAGGCCCCGGTGATCCGTGCGTCGCGTGGGTAGTGTCGCCCCACGGATGGCCGCGACGACGCGACAACGAGGGGAGACCGAGGTGCTGGAGCTCGACGGGGTGTCCGTGAGGTACGGACGCTCGGTGCAGGCCCTGCGTGGCGTCGGCTTCGAGGTGGCGGACGGAGAGGTGCTGGCCGTCCTCGGCAGCAACGGGGCCGGGAAGTCGACGCTCCTCCGGGCGATCTCCGGGACCCTCCCGCTGCACGGCGGGGCGCTCACGGCTGGCTCGATCACGTTCCGTGGCAGGCCGATCCACTCCCTCGACCCGGCATCCATCGTGCGCCTTCGACTGCTGCAGGTACCGGAGGGGCGACAGATCTTCGGCCGGATGAGCGTCGATGAGAACCTCCGCGTCGGCGGGCTCTCGGCCGACCCCAAGCGCCGGGAGGCCGCCCGGGGCCGCGTCTTTGAGCTCTTTCCCCGGCTGGAGGAGCGGGTCGACCAGCCCGGCGGCCTGCTCTCGGGCGGGGAGCAGCAGATGCTCGCCATCGGTCGCGCCCTCATGTGCGACCCCGCGATCCTCCTGCTCGACGAGCCGTCCCTCGGACTGGCCCCCCAGATGATCGACAGGATCGGCTCGATCGTCACCGAGATCAACGCCAGCGGCACCGCGGTCGTCCTCGTCGAGCAGAACGCGACGATGGCTCTGCGGGTGGCCCACCGGGCCGTCGTGCTCGAGGTGGGCGAGGTCGCCCTCAGCGGCACCGCCGAGGAGCTCGCCGCCTCCGAGGACGTGCAACTGCTCTACCTCGGCGGGCACGCCGAAAGCGCTGCCACCGCGCAGGCCGATCTCGAACGGGTGCGGCACACGTCGCGCCGTACGCTCTCGCTCTGGAGGGGCTGATGGCCACCGCCGCCCCCGCGCACGTCACGCCCGACGCCGGCCGTGACGTGCGCCCGCTGTCCGTCGAGGGGCTCACCATCCGCTTTGGCGGCATCGTCGCGCTGCAGGACGTCTCGTTCACCGTGCGACCGGGCACTATCCACGCCCTCATCGGCCCCAACGGCGCGGGCAAGTCGACCTGCTTCAACGCCATCACGGGCATCTACCCGCCCACCGAGGGTCGGATCCTGTTGGGGGACAAGGTCCTCACTGACACGCCGGCCCACCGGATCGCCGCGCTCGGCGTCGGCCGCGCCTTCCAGAACCTCGCCCTCGTCGGAAGCTCGAGCGTCCTCGACAACGTCATGCTCGGGAGGTACTCCCTTACCTCCGGGGGGTTCCTCGCCTACGGCCTGCGGTTGCCGTGGACCATGCGGGCCGAGCGCCGGCATCAGGAGCGCGCCGCCGAGATCTGCGACTTCATCGGCATCGCGGCGCACCTGCACAAGCCGGCCGGCGTGCTGTCGTACGGCGACCAGAAGCGCGTCGACATCGCCCGAGCCCTGGCCGTGGAGCCCACCATACTGATGCTCGACGAGCCCGCGGCGGGGATGAACTCCTCCGAGACTGCTGAGATGGCAGGACTGATCCACGACATCCGCGAGGGGCTTGGGATCTCGATCCTGTTGGTGGAGCATGACATGAGCCTCGTCATGGGCATCGCCGACCAGGTCACGGTGCTCGACTTCGGACGGCTCATCGCCGACGACGTGCCCGCGGTCGTGCAGAAGGACCCCTCCGTCATCCGGGCCTATCTCGGGGCCGAGGGCAGCCAGACGCACGATGCCCCCGCCGCGCCCGCATCGGCACCCCACCCCCAGCCCGACGAGAAGGAGACCCCCGCATGAGCACCCTCGTCCAGGTACTGCTTAACGGCACCGGTCGGGGCGCGATCTTCGCGCTGCTGGCCCTCGGTTTCGTCGTCATCTACAAGGCGACCGAGGTGATCAACTTCGCCCACGGGTCGCTCGCGTTGTTCGGTGGCTACCTCACCTTCGAGCTCAAGTCGCAGATCGGCTGGTTCGCCGGCGCGCTCTGCGGGGTGCTCGGCGCCGCGCTGCTGGGGTTCCTCCTCGAGCGGATCCTCCTCGCGCGCGCCCGGATGGCGTCCGAGGACTCGTTGGCCATCCTCACGATCGGGGTCGACATCTTCATCCTCACAGAGATCAGCCGCCGCCTCGGCACGGCGGCCGCCCCGTTCCTCGGCGACCCGTACCAGGAGATCCGCTTCACCGTCCTCGGAGCCAGCGTTGAGGGTCCGCAGATCGTCGCGCTGCTCACCGCCCTCGTCCTCATCGCGGTATTCTTCGCCGCGTTCCGCTGGTCGTCGTGGGGCCTGGCGATGCGCGCGCAGTCCGAGAACAAGGAGGCGGCGGCCCTCATGGGCATCCGCAGCTCGCGGGTGACCGCCAGCGCGTGGGCGGTGGGAGGTGCCCTCGCGGGCATCGCCATCCTCTTCATCGCGACCCTGCCCATCGCCGGAGGAGCGGGCCTGACGGCCGCACACACGATCGCCTTCGCGGCGTTCCCCGCGGCCATCCTCGGGGGGCTCACCTCGCCCGGTGGCGCCGTCGTCGGCGGCCTGGTCGTCGGTCTGGCCGAGGCATTCTCGCAGCAGTACATCAGCCAGGACTTCGCCAAGGTCGCGGTCTACCTCGTTATGCTCGTGGTCCTCGTCGCCCGCCCCTCGGGCCTGTTCGGGCAGGTGGAGCAGCGTCGTGTCTGACACCAGCGCACCCGCGACCGCATCCCCGACCCCGACATCCACCGCAATCGATTTCGGTGGCGCCCGCCGCGCCCGGCCCCTGCGCTGGGCCGGCTTCCTCCTGCTGGCCGTCGTGATGTTCCTCGCCCCGATCTACCTCCCGGGGCAGTACCTCACGGTCGGCACCTGGGTGATGACCGGCGCCGTCGGCGCGATGGGGCTGACCATGCTCATCGGGCAGGCCGGCCAGCTCTCCCTCGCCCACTCATTCTTCCTCCTCGTCGGGGGAGTGAGCTACGCCGTGCTCTCCGGCGACGGCTCCGACGGCTTCGTCGGCCTGCACCTGCCGACCTTCCTCGCGCTTGTGCTGGCCGTCGCGATCAGCGGCCTCGTGGGGGCGGCGTTCGCCCCGGTCTCCGGCCGGCTCAGCGGCATCTACCTCGGGGTCGCCTCGCTCAGCCTCGTCTTTCTCGGGTGGTGGCTGGCCCGCTCGCTCCCGAGCCTCGTCGGCCCGACGTCCAGCGGTCGCCAGGCGAACGACCTGCACCTCTTCGGGTTCAACTTCGGCGAGAAGTCGCCGAGCCTCTACATCCTCGACGTGCCGATCGGCCAGAACGAGCGCCTCTGGTGGCTCTACGCTGTCCTCGCCGCCATCGCGTATGCTGTCGCGCGCGGCGCCCTCCGGGGGCGCATCGGCCGTGCCTGGCGGGCCGTGCGCGACAACGAGGCCGCCGCGACGGTGATGGGTGTCTCGGTGGTGCGGCAGAAGGCGGTCGCCTTCGCCGTCTCGTCGGCGTATGCCGGGCTCGCCGGCGTCATGGTCGTCTGGTGGTACGACGGACTGCTCAAGCCCGACGAGGCCGCGGACGCCGGCACCTACAGCACGACCGTCGCCATCGCCTATCTGGCGATGGTCGTCATCGGCGGTCGTGGCTCCCTCGGCGGCGCCATCCTCGGATCGGGGATCGTCTTCGGCTTGCCTCTGGTCATCCCGCTGCTCACTCAGGGCGACGGCAGCGCGACCGCGGTCAGCGGCACCGACTTCTCCCCGGTCGTCGTGACAAACCTCGTCTACGGCGCCCTCGTCGTCCTCATTATCCTCTTCGAGCCCGGTGGCTTCGCCGGGATCGGCCGCAAGCTCGTCGCCCGGCTGCACCGCAGCTGATGGCGTCCGTCGGGCCCGCGCGCGGGCCCGATATCCCCCACCCCCCGGACACCGGTGTCCGGGGCACCAGAAAGGACAGCACCATGGGCAGTTCGAAGATCGCGAGATCGGTCGTCGTCTCGGCAGTGGCGGTCTCGGTGGCCCTCGCGGGCTGCAGCACCAAGGCCACGGTCGGCAGCGGCAGCGCCTCCGGCGGGCCGGGCGGGGTGAAGACCGACGTCGGGGTGACCGACAAGGAGATCACCCTCGGCAACCTCACCGACCTCTCAGGGGTCTTCAAGATCCTCGGCCTCGGCATCACCCAGGGCACCCAGATGTGGGCCGAGGACGTCAACGCCAAGGGCGGCATCTGCGGCCGGCAGATCAAGATCACCACCCAGGACCACGGCTACTCGGCCGAGAAGGCCGTCCCGCTCTACCAGCAGAGCAAGGGCCAGGTGCTCGGCTACGTCCAGCTCCTCGGCTCGCCGATCCTCGCCGCCCTGAAGAAGCCGATCACCGACGACAACATCGCCGCGGTGCCGTCGTCGTGGGCCTCGACCAACCTCGACGTCCCCGAGGTCGTCATGGTCGGCGCAACGTACGACGTCGAGATGGTCGACGGTCTGGCTTACCTCCTCAGCAAGGGGAAGATCATGGAGGGCGACACCCTCGGACACATCTACGTCGACTCGGAGTACGGCAAGAACGGCCTCAAGGGTTCCACCTACTTCGCCGACGCCCACAAGATGAAGGTCGTCCAGGCCGCGGTCACCTCGACCGACTCGGACCTGACGAGCGCCATCACCCAGCTCAAGAGCGCCGGGGTGAAGGCCATCCTCCTCACGACGACACCGGCCCAGACCGCCTCCGCAGTCGGCCAGGCGGCGGCCCAGGGTCTGGACGTGCCGGTGTTCGGCAACAACCCCACCTTCGCGCCCCAGCTGCTCGCCACCCCGGCCGCGGCCGCCCTCACGAGTGGCCAGTTCATCACCGTCGCGGGCATCCAGCCGTTCGCCTCCGATGCGCCCGTTGTCAAGGCCCTGGCCGCGAAGTACAAGGCAAAGTACACCGACACCCCGACCTTCGGGCCGCTCGTCGGCTACACCTTCGGCGAGACGTGGGGCCAGATCCTCAAGACGGCGTGCGACGCGGGCGACCTCACCCGCCAGGGGATCCTTAACGCCCGGGCCAAGACGATGGTCGACACCGGTGGTCTCGCGCCGGGGGTGCTCGACTTCACGAGCCTCGGCTCTCCGTCGACCCGCGCGGTGTGGATCATGAAGCCGGCCAAGGTCGAGGGCGGCCTTGAGCTCGTCGAGAAGCAGCCCTATACCGCCCCCGAGGCCGCGTCGTACAAAACGCCGTTCCAGAAGTGACGGCTCCCGTCCACCTCCCGTGACGTGAACGGGGGGGTGGGTCATCTTTCCCACCCCACCCCCTGCGCGGGAGACTCGCGGGGTGAGCTCCCAGCCTGGGTGGGCGGCTGCAGCGCATGTCGAATGGCTCCGTCGCGTCATCGACCGACAGACCATCGGTGCCTTGGCGCGCGGCCCGGTCCCTGGCCCACCAGTTGCCCAGCGTGCCCACGTTGACACCCAGCTCGCGGGCGACCTGGGCGATCGTTTTGCTGGACTCCCGGACGAACCGGACCGCGCCCTCGCGGAACTCCTTGTCGAGCTTCCGTCTCTTCTCTGGCATGGCATCTCCTCATAGCCGATGCCTCCACGATCCAGGGGGAACCTCACTCGATCACGAGTCTGGTAGCCGGTTGTGCGCCCAGAGGCGGACCAGCGCAACGGGTGTCCCCGATGGAGTGGTGTCAGTCCGCTCCCCGCGGGGACGTATCGATCTCGATCTCGATCCCGTTCCAGAACGCGACCCTGCCCTTGATACGACGGGCAAGCGGTGAGGGATGGCGGTAGGTGAAAGCTCCGTCTGGGACATCCTGTCCGTCGACGTGCACGTCGCAGTAGCTCGCGACGCCCTTCCAGGGGGGCAGACGGTCGTGGTACTGCTGGGTTGCAGGACTCCCTCGTGGACGCTGTGCATGGGGAAGTAGGCGATTCCCTCGACCGTGACAATGTCATCCGACGTGGCGACTTGACTGGACCCCAGCAGCGCTGAGGCGCTGGTCGTGCGGCGGATGGCGCGAGCCAGTCCCACGGTCGTTGCGATGGCGGCGCCGACAACGGAAAGGAGGAGCGCCTCGGCCACAGGGGTGCTCGATCCTTTCCACGTGGGTCCGTCCAGTCGACCAGAGGCCGACAGCACCCCGGTGAGTGCCAGGGCGGCGCTGAGCCCGGCCGCGCCGGAGAGGATGATGCGAGACCGCGCCGAATGGTCACCGGGTGCGCTGTCCTGGCCTACGATCCAAGGCCAAGCGGCGCCGAGGATCAGCGGCGCGAGGTGCCATGTGGTCGTGGGTCGCCAAGCGGCGAGCACGGACCAGACCACCGCGACAACCAGCGTCCAGGTGAGTCCCGGGTTGAGAATCGACCTCGTGCCGTCGCCCCCTTCGCGACCAGTCGCTGGTGTCGAGACGGACTCAAAGTCGGGTTCGGCGGCCCTGATCGCGTCGACCACCTCACGCACGGAGGGGTTCACCAGTGCCCGGTCGCCCACGAAGACGGTGGGCACCGTCTCGTCGCCACGCGTGGCCCCGCGCACCCGAGCCGCCGCGTCTGCCGAGGACCAGATGTCGTGCTCGATGGTCGCCACGCCCGCGCGGCTCAGGCCACGACGCAGGGAGGCGCAGGAGGGGCAGCCGGGCCGCCACATCACCTCGATGACGGTGGCGGTCGGGCTGGTCTCGGTCATTGCTCGTCCTCGACTGCGGGAGGTTGGTGTTCAGTGCGCGCGCTTGGCGCCCATGAGGAGGATGAGGCCCAGGAAGAGCCCGAAGATCAGGTGCTCGACGAAGAAGGTGCCGTAGCCGACGAGCACGGCCATGTTGGTGATCTGGTCCCCACTGTTGAAGATCGCGGCGGCCAGGGGGAGCCCCACGAAGGAGCTGACCACGAAGACGAGGCCGCCCCAGACGATGGCGGCGGCGACCAGAGCCATCCCGCGGATCCGGGTCAGGCTAGCGAGGACGCCGAAGCCGACGCCGTACATCGCGCCGACCATCATGTGGATGAGTGCTCCCAGGAGGGCAGGGCCGGCGAAGAACTCGAAGTTCGAGTCACCCATGGTGGCGCTCTTCATCGAGAACATCATGTCGGCCGGAGAGATGAAGACTGAAGCGATGTGGTAAAGCGGTGTGAAGAAGCCGGAGCCCTGGTAGGTCGCGGCGGCGATCATCGCGTAGGCGGCCATCATGAGCGACGCGATGACGCCCGCGACCGCGCCGATCAACGCGGCACGGGCGATGCGGGTTCCGGTGGTGGGGGCCTGGGTGTCGGTGCTCATGGTGTCCTCCGGGTGAAGTCGTGTCGATGGGCCGATCTGCCATGGGAACCCGGTGACCTAACTGTCAGCATCCCGGAGCTCCAGCGTGTGTCTGTAAACCGACCACGCTGCTTGGCCGATTGCGGGTCAGAGCGTCCGGACCCGCACCTGGACGTGGCCACCGCGCAAGCTCCAGGACTGCACGTCGTGTGCTGTTCGCTCGAGCAGAGTCCACGGACGCGCGTTGATGTCGGCGCCGCCCAGCCAACAGGCCAGACGAGCAGCCGGATCGAGAAACCGGGCCCAACCGTGGGGCGGCTCCATGTCGACGATTGCAGCGCGACCACCAAGGCGGGCCAAGGAGGTGGCCTGCCGCCACGCCTGGTCCCAGCTGGTCATCAGCGACAGCGAGAAGGTGAAGAGCACCGCGTCGGATGGCGCGCCGGGGGGCGTCCAGTCCGGTGGCACTTGATCGTCTTGCGTCGTGCCACCTCGAGCATCTCGCCGCTGTGGTCCACGCCGACAACTTGTCCGCTCCGACCGACGGCGGCGAGCAGGCGTGGGAAGTTGAGCCCGGTCCCGCAGCCGATGTCCAGCACCCGGGATCCCTCCCGCAGGTGCAGGGCAGGAATGGCACGCTCGCGACCGACTCCGTAGATCGGCGCCGCCGACACGGGCAAGTCCCGTGGAGTGATGTGACTCGTCACCGTGATTCTCTACGGGTTGTCAGTCAGTGCGGTCGGCGCGTCGGTCACCTCCTGAGCCGGTGTGTCGAGGGCGGTGGGTGCCGGCGGGGTGAGTTGGGCCATCGATTCCTCGGAGAGGTAGCGGCGCTCGGCGACCTGCCATTCGTCGTGGGCCTCGATCAGGACGCAGGTCGCCAGCCGGGTCAGGGCCTGGGGGTTGGGGAAGATCCCGACGACGTCGGTGCGGCGCTTGACCTCGCGGTTGAGGCGCTCCAGCGGGTTGGTCGACCAGATCTCGCGCCAGTGCGCCTCGGGGAAGTCCGCGAACGCGCTGATCTGCTCCTTCGCGTCGCGCAGCATCGTGGCGACAGCGGGGAACTGGGGTGACAGCATGGTCGCGACGATCTCGACGTGCTCGCGCACCAGCGGCCCGGTGGGTTGGGCGAAGATGGTCCGGATCGCCGCCGCGACCATCTCGGAGTGTCCCTTGGGCACCCGGGTCAGGACGTTCCTCATGAAGTGGACCCGGCAGCGCTGCCACCCTGCGCCGATCATCGTCGCGTCGATGGCGTTCATCAAGCCGCGGTGGTGATCGGAGATCACCAACTGCACCCCGGTCAGGCCCCGCTCCCGCAGCGAGCCCGCGCCTTGCCGTAGGTCGCGTCGAGGAAGACGAACGGGAAGGCCTGCTCGGACAGGTCCCGGCCGTTGAACGTCGCGACCTCCTCGTCCAGCTCCCCGCAGATCCTCGAGACCTCGGACTTGGAGATCCCCGACTCCGCCCCGAGAGCGGCGACCAGATCGTCGACCTTACGGGTCGAGACGCCGCGCACGTAGGCCTCCATCACCACCGCGTGCAACGCCACGTCGATCCGCCGCCGCGGGTGCAGCAGCGAGGGGAAGAAAGACCCGGTCCGGGTCCGGGGGATCTTGACCGTCAGGTCCCCGCTGGTGGTCGCGATCGTTTTCTCGCGGCTGCCGTTTCGCTGAGTCGTGCGGGCCTCGCTGCGCTGGTGCGGGGCCGCGCCGATGTGGGCCTGCGCCTCGGCGTCGATCAACGCCTGCAGGATCGTGTGCAGCAGGGTCCGCATCAGCGAACCGTCATCGGCGCTGCGCATCGCCTCGGTCAGCTCGAGCAGGGCAGACTCGTTCAGGGCCATCGGGTGATACCTCTTTCGTGAGTTCCTTGGTCGGTACTCACAGAGCCTCACGCGGTGGCCCCCTCAACGTCATGAGCGACACACACTCACCACCGATCAAGGACCCGAGTTACACCACTCCAGGGGACTTGATCCGCCGACACCGTGTCATACCACGAGGCCGGGTGCGTGTAGCGCGACATGGGACCCTTGCGTTTCGGATAGACGATGGGGCCGGCACTGAGCACCGGACCAGTAGGAGTGCCAGAACGGTGTCGGATCCGATGGTCTCAGCACCGCAAAGCGACGCGGGAAGCATTACCCGTGCTCAGCGGGTTTCCCAGTCGTGACGGCCCCTCGACCCCCCGATGACGCTACCCAGAAGTCGTCCTTCCGAGAGCTGGTGGAGCCCGAGATCGAGGTCCTGTTAAGGGTGGCACTCACCATCACCTCGAACCAGGCCGATGCCGAAGACCTCGTGCAGGAAACCCTGCTGCGCGCCTACCGGGCGATCGATCGCTTCGACGGCCGGCATCCGCGGGCCTGGCTGCTGACCATCCTGCGCAACACGAACGCCAACATGCACCGCCGCCAGCGGCCGGGCACGATCGGCGACTGGGAACTCATCCGGACCGCCAGGCCGGCCTTCGGCAGGGTAGAGCTGCCGAGCGCCGAGGACAGCTTCGTGGACCACGAGATGCACGCGGACCTCGACGCAGCCGTCCGCGCCCTCGACCCCCGCTTCCGGGCTGCTCTCATCCTCGTAGACGTTCACGACCTGAGCTACGCCGAGGCAGCCGCGGTCATGGGGGTCCCCGTCGGCACGGTGATGTCGCGACTAAGTCGCGCACGTGACCGCGTCCGCACGTCGCTCCGATTCAGCCCACTCACCCGAGGAGACCTGTCATGACTGGGACTCTGCGTCAGATGCTGACCTGCAAATGGTCCGCGCGCCGCATCCAGCGCTATCTCGACGCTGACCCTGCTGCCCGGCTGACGCCCGGAGAGATCTCGCGACTCGAGGGGCATCTCGCGACGTGCGAGAAGTGCACCCAGGTCGCCACTGAACACCGTGCCCTGCACCGGGCGCTCTCGCTGTGGTCAGGCGGAACGGGCGTCGACCCTCGATCGGTCGACCGGGTCCGACACTTCCTGTCCACCATCAACGACGAGGACACCGCGTGACCATCGGCCAGCCGACCATTGCCGCCTCGCAGGACGAGCCGTGGGACCTTCTGGTCGTCGGGGGCGGGACAGCCGGGATCGTCGGTGCGAAGACCGCCGCGCGGCTCGGTGCCCGGGTCCTCCTTGTGGAACGCGAGCGCACCGGGGGTGACTGTCTGTGGACCGGCTGCGTCCCGTCCAAGGCGCTCTTGGCCGCCGCGGGCGTCGCCGCCAGCGCTCGCACGGGGCATAAATTCGGCATCGGGGTCGCGGCGGTCTCCGTCGACTTTGCGAAGGTGATGGAGCATGTGCGAGCGACGATCCAGCACATCGCGCCGGTCGATTCTGTCGAAGCACTCGAGAAGGCGTCGGTCTCTATCCGCACCGCAACAGCCCGGTTCACCGGGCCGGACTCGGCCGAGATCGACGGGACGCCCCTGAGGTTTCGTCAGGCACTCGTCGCCACCGGTGCCTCACCGGCGCTTCCTTCCATCCCCGGCCTGAGCGACGTCGACTACCTGACCAGTGCCACTGTCTGGGGGCTGAGCGAGCTCCCCGCTGAGCTGGTGGTTCTCGGCGGCGGGAGCATCGGCTGCGAGCTGGGCCAGGCCTTCGCCCGCCTCGGCAGCAAGGTCTCTGTGGTCGAGGGCGCACCCCGGATCCTGCCTCGCGAGGACCCTCTCGCGGCAGCGGAGCTCGCCCGCGCCCTGGTCGACGACGGCGTCGACCTCCACACCGGCTCAGGAGTCGCCAGGATCGAGCCCACCGCCTCAGGGTGCGGGGTGCTCCACCTCGAGAGCGGGCAGCAGGTGCCGTTCTCGTGCCTCCTGGTCGCTGTCGGACGAGCGCCATGCACCGGCGACGTCGGGCTGGCTGCCGCGGGTGTCGAGGTCGATGACCGCGGCTTCGTCGTGGTCGACGCCCTCCTGCGTACGACCAATCCGCGCATCTGGGCTGCCGGGGACCTCACTGGCCATCCTCAGTTCACCCACACCGCGGGTGTGCACGCGAGCCTGGCCGCGTCGAACGCCATCCTGGGGGTACGCCGTAAGGTCGACCTGACCGCGGTGCCCCGCGTCACCTTCACCGACCCCGAGGTCGCCGCAGTCGGACTCGAGACCGATCGGGTCCCTCCCGGGCTGCGCACCATCGACTGGTCCCACTCCCACGTCGACCGGGCCGTCGCGGAGGGAGCGTCGGGAGGTTTCACCCGTCTCGTCATCGACAATCGCGGCCATGTCCTCGGTGCCACGGTGGTGGGACCGCGAGCAGGGGAGACCCTCGGTGAGCTGACCCTGGCCATCGCCCGGGGACTCACGACCCGCGATCTAGCCGGCGTGACCCACGCCTACCCCACCTACAACGACGGACCGTGGAATGCCGCGATCTCCGACGTCCAGGACCAGCTCGAACGCCCCGCCGCCCAGCGTGCCCTGGGCGCGCTGTCCCGGGCGCGTACATGGTGGGTGAGCCGGGACCACTGACTGGACTGGTCGGCGCGTGACACCGCCGAGATCAGCGAAGTCCGTTGGTCGTTCACGAGACGTGCCTCAAGCCCGCCACGATGCGCTGGGCAGCGCTGACACCGACGACGGCCGCCCACACAGTGGCAATCACCCCGGCGCGGGCGGGGATGACAAGCCACAACGAGTGCACGGCAATGGCCTCGGTCCCCTCCGCGAGAACTCCGAGGAAACTGAGCGAGCGACCATCCGCACGTCGCCGTCCGGTCCGTTCGGCTATGGAGGAGAACGCCAAGAACGCCGTTCCATTGAGGTAGTAGGCCAGAAGGACCAACAGGAAGGGCAACCATTCGGTGCCGAACTGTCGTGTGGCACCGATGGCTACCCCGACCACGGTCGCGCCGTACACGGCAAAGTCGGCCGTGATGTCCAGGAAGCTGTCGGCCTCGGAACCGTGAAATCTGTGTTGCCGTGAGTGGCTTCGCGGCGCCGGCGAACAAGGGGGCCGTCACGTCCGTCCATTGCACGGGGGAACAGCCACAGTCCCAGCGCCCGGTGTTGGCCAACCAATGCTGCACCGCAGCCGCGGCCTCGATCACCGGGTCCTTGGTGGGTGTTCCGCGAAGGACGCGAATCTCCCACCAGCCGTAGTGGGCGACGTAGACGCCCACGAGCAGCAGCACACCACCCGGCGGTGGGAACGACCCGGCCCAAGCGGCGAGCGCCGCGGACGAGCGACTGCTGCGCCAGCGCCAGGCGAGCGCCGCCGTCCCCACCACCAGGGCAGACTGAGCGCCCTGGGGTTTTCCATGCTGTCCTTCCAGCCGGCCGCCCGTAAGGGTGACGAAAGACGATGGACGGGAGGTGACTACCGCACGGTCGGCATCGACGACGTCTGGGGCCGGCTCGAGGCCGGTCTCGGCCAGCGCGTCGCCTGGCAGGCGTTGCAGCTCGGGCAACCCCCGCTGCAACCGCACCGCGTTCGGCATCCGCGTCGATGGCCGCTGGGTGCCGATGTTCGACCCCGACAGCAGCGACGACCCGGCCACCCGGGACTGCGCCTTGGCCACCTCGGCGGCGTGAACTTCGGCGGCACGCCGCCCACCCTGCTGGTGGCGAAGCTGGTGCGGGTTCTCGCCCGGCATCCCAGCGCCGTGAAGGTCGCACTCGGCTGGGTACGCCGTCTGGTCCGGCGGTCGGGAGGGGTACCACGGCTCGTGTCGGCCTGGCGCCGAGGTCGCGTCACCCCGATGACCTACGTGGTGCACCACTTCATGGACGCCGCCGACGTAGTACCGGCCTGGCGGCTGATGCAGGAGGGCCGAGTCGCCGAGGACCCGGCCGTACGGGTGACAGAGGAGCGGCTGTCGGCCTGCACCTGCGAGATGGCCCACCCCGAGACCGCTGAGCTCGTTTCCCCCTGCGTCCAACACTCGGTCCTCGACCCCGGCGAGAACGAGCAGCTGCGCCAGATGCTCCCGCTCAGGGTCCTCGGGTCGGGTTCACGGAGCGCTTGAAAGACCTCGTTGAACGACGCGGTGTCGTCCTCAGCGAGCGGCGACATCCGGGGGCAGTCGACCCGAGACTCCGGTGGCGTACATGTCGAGCGAACACGTGGACCACGTTCTTCCCAGTGTCGACCATCCCGGCAGTCCGGACGGTCCCCGACGCCCAGGCCTGCTGATCTTCGATGTCAACGAGACGCTCTCGGACATGTTGCCCATGGTGAAACGGTTCGAGGACGTCGGCGCCCCGGCCCATCTGTCAACCACCTGGTTCGCGGGGCTGCTGCGCCATGGCTTCGCGCTCACCGCTGTCGGGGCCAGCGACTCGTTCGCCCACATTGCGGCCGAGTCGTTGCGGGTCAGCCTTCACGGCCTCCCCCTGAAGCGTGGGACCGCGGAAGCTGTCACCCACATCGTGGACGGATTCGCAGCCCTTCCGGTCCATGCCGACGTGCCTGACGGCATCAGAGCACTCAGGGGTCTCGGGATCCGGCTGGTGACCCTCGGCAACGGGTCGGCCTCCATTGCCGAGGGGCTGTTCGACCAAGCCAACATCCGCGAGCACTTCGAGCGCTTGCTGACGGTGGAGGACGCCGGCCGCTGAAAGCCCGCTCCCGATGCCTATGCGTATGCATTGCAGCAGTGTGGTGTGGACCCGATGGACGCGATGCTGGTCGCGGTCCACCCCTGGGACATCGACGGGGCCTCCCGTGCGGGACTCGCCACGGCGTGGGTGAGCCGTACTGGTGGGCCCTATCCGGAGTACTTCAGAGCCCCTGACCTCCGGGCGGGGTCCCTGATCAACCTCGCCGACCAGCTGCGCTGAGCGGATGACGCAGCCCCCGGCAGTGCCGGAGCGTCGAGGAGTCTGCCTATGCCTGCGGAACAACGCGGCCGATCGACCTAGTTCAACAGTAGCCACCGTGTGGTCGGCCGCCGTCACTATCGACGGCTCGACCGCGCGGGTGGACCATCGTGGATCGGACTCTGAGAACGGTCCTTCGGTTCGGTTCGGTTCGGTTCGGGCGTCGGGAAGCGTGGATTGGAATGAACTCGTTCACACTGAGGGTGGGCTCAGGGTCCTGGCCGTGACCGCGCAGCAGATGCGCGAGGTCGACCGGGTGGCCGTAGAGGAGATTGGTCCGAACCTCCACCAGATGATGGAGAACGCCGGTCGAAGCCTGGCATCGGTCTGCATGACGATGCTGGGGGAGCGCTGGGCCGGTCGTCCCGTTGTCGTGGTCGCCGGAACAGGAGGCAACGGGGGCGGCGGCATCTGCGCTGCCCGGCATCTGGCGAACCATGGGGCTGACGTCACGGTCGTGGTCTCGGACAGTCGGCGCCTGACCGGCGTTCCTGCCCAACAACTCGCCGCCTACCGGGCCACCAACGGTCGGATCGCCGACCCGCGAGACCTCAGCTCGCTTCAACCAGCTCTCACGGTGGACGCGTTGCTCGGCTACAGCCTCGAGGGGCGCACCGCACGGCGTGGCCGACGACCTGGTCGGGTGGATGTCGAACAGAACGGCCCTGGTGGTGGCACTCGACGTTCCTCAGGGATGGGTGCCTCGACCGGCCACGCCCCGGGGAGCCACATTCGCGCGACCACCCACGGTGACGCTCGCACTTCCCAAGACCGGCCTCCCCGTCGGCGCTGTCGGCGAGCTCTGGGTGGCCGACATCGGCATCCCGCGGGGCGTCTTCGAACGAACGGGGGCCGAGTGCCCACCAGCAGGACTCTTTTCACAGGGATACACCGTGCGTGTGACACGCACCGGAAGGATGCACCTCACGAGTGAGTGCCGCCCGAACGACGACGTTGTTCGGGCGGCACCCGTCAGTGACTCGAGCGTGGAAACCCGACGGTCAGAGCGCCGGAGCGGCCGGGAGGTCGAGCTCGGTCTCGATGAAGTGGTTGAAGTAGTTCGTGAGCAGGTTCAGGGTGACGTGAACGGTCAGCTCGGTGAGCTGCTCATCGGTCCACCCCGCTTCGAGAGCGGCCTGCCAAACAGTGTCTTCGACAGATCCGATGTTGGTGGTGTACTGGCGGGCGAGGGTGAGCAGGGCGTCGAGCTTGGCGTCGAACTCCGCGCCGCCCCGTCGGATGGCGATCATCTCGTCGTTGGTGAGGCCCGCGGCCTTGCCTCCTCCGGTGTGGGCGGCTTGGCAGTAGTTGCACTCGTCGGCGTTGCCCACGGCCAAGGCGATCGCCTCCCGGGTGCGGGCGTCGAAGGACCCGTAGTCGGCAATGACCTGCTGGATGGCGATGTAGCTCTGGAGCACGGCTGGCGAGTGCGCCATCTCGCCGTGAATGTTCAGGACTTTGCCGAACTTCGCCTCCAGTGCCTTCAGCTCGTCGCGGCTCTGCTCTGGGGCGCTCTCGGTCGTGTGGACGGGAATGCGGGCCATGGGTGTTTCTCCTGTGCGTAGTGGACGCGTGGCTGACGTGGGTACAAGCGATCGGTGTCCCGCCTACGTCCCGGAGTGTCGCCTGGACGACACTGTTGGCCAGCCCCGGTCGTGGGACACGGAGGAGAAATGATGCGCAAGCGTGAAGAGCAGTCGGCTGCCTTTCGTGACGCCCTGTGGGTCTCGCGTTGCGTGGGTCGTGCGGAAACGACCCCGCTGCGTCTTGAGGACGTCGAGGGCCTGGCTCGCTTCATCGACGTGCGAACGCTGGCTGCGGGCGAACCGCTCCTGCGTGTGGGGGAGGTGCCAGCCGCGGTGTGCATCGTCCGTGACGGATGCCTGGAGCTGGCGGTACATGGCTCAAGTGGACGGATGGTCATCCAGACGCTGCGAGCAGGTGACATCGACGGTGACATCCAGATCCTGCTCGGGATGCCGATGCCATATGAGACCCGAGCGAACACCGAGACCACCTGTCTCATGGTGGGTCGCCGTCACTTCGAAGAGCTCCTGGCCACCCATCCCCAAGTGTCGCGGCGGTGGCTGACGAGCGTGTCCCAACGTCTCGCGCGATCGCACTCCCGGTTGACCAGTCTCCTGGGACAGCCTCTCGAGATCCAGGTCGCCCACCTGCTTCTGGAGGAACGCGTGGAGGACGTGGTGTCCCTGCCCCAGACAACCGTGGCCGCGCTGCTCGGTGTCCGCCGCCCCTCGGTGAACCGCGTGCTCCGCAAGTTTGCTCGCAGCGGCTTGGTCGAGATCAGCTATGGCAAGGTGCAGATCCTCGACGCCGCAGCGCTGGGCGGCCTCACGGCCAAGCAGTAGTCCGCGGGTTGTGTCATCGAGGTCACACTCCGCGTCGCCGTGTGGCGCGTTTCGGGGGTTCCCTGGAAACGGGGGCGCCCACCTCCGGCCCGAGGAGGCAGGTGATGACGACCGCGTTCGTGCTCTCCGGTGGAGCGAAACCTCGGGGCCGCCCAGGCGGGCACGCTGGCAGCGCTGGGTAAGGCCGGGATTCGCCCAGACCTGATCGGGGGCACCTCGGCCGGCGCCGTGAACGGGGCCCTGAGGCGCCTGCGCAGCAGTCGAGCACGCGCCCGGCAAGGTCCTCATCGATCAGCGAGAAGAACGCCTGGTACTCCAGGAACGAGCGAGACGTGACCAGCATGCTGTCGATGGTAGGGAAGACGACGCTTTCCGCCCGCACGCGTCTCAACTCAACACCGTGTGGCTGCTGGGACTAGGGACCTTTGGACCTGTTGCGTGCCGGTGCAGGGCGTCAGAGTGAGGGTGACCCACTCGAGACAACCGATACGGAAGAAGTCACGTCATCATGACCGCCGCCCCGCTCCGCACCACCCGCGCCACCCACGAGGAGCCCACCGAAACGCGGACGGCAGGTGTCGGCCACGTCTGGCTGGCTGTCACCCGCGTCGGTGTCGGTTTCATCTTCCTGTGGGCCTTCCTCGACAAGATGTTCGGCCTTGGATATTCCACGCCGGCTGCCCGTTCCGTCCTGAACGGCGGTTCGCCGACCAAGGGCTTCCTGTCGAACGTCGACGTCGGACCGTTCCAGGACTTCTTCCGCTCGATCGCGGGAGCGCCCGTGGTGGACATCCTGTTCATGCTCTCTCTCCTCGGGATCGGCGTCGCCATGATCCTCGGAGCAGGCCTGAAGATCGCCGCCATCAGCAATGCCGTCCTCATGCTGGGTATGTGGGCCGCCGAGTGGCCATTGGCCAAGTTGGCCTCTGACGGCAAGGCGAGCGGCTCGACCAACCCGTTCATGGAGTACCACGTGGTCTACGGACTGATCGGCATCGTCTTCGCCTACTTCGCCATCAACTCCAGGTATGGCCTCGGACACTGGTGGAGCAAGCTCCCCATCGTCCGCAAGCACCGGATTCTCCTCTGACTGGAGTCAGCTCGCAGAAGGGACTCGGTTGCCGCCCGCAGGTGGGGCGGCAACCGGGTCCGTTCCCTGATCTCGAACCGGAGCGAACCATTCGACAGGTGACCGCGCTTGTCTGACCGCGTTGACTGACAGGGCAGTTGGGGTCTCACCGGACCGCGGCTCCCACGGCATACCTGGGTGGTGTCCGACTGCACCGTCGGGGACGGGCGGATCGTCGAGATCGCGCATCCGCGGCGCCCGGCGCACACCGGCTCAGGATCTCTGCGCGCGTTCGGCGCCTTGTGTGCGCAGCGACTCCACGGTCCTGGTGACCCGGTTGGCCCTGGTCTCGGGCTTCTTGGCAGCCAGCACCGCCTCGATGTAGCGCCGCTGGTGGCTGTAGGACAGCTCCTCGAACCGGGCGCGCGCGTCCGAGCACTCCGCGAGCGCCGCCGCGAGGTCCTCCGGGACGGCCATGGTCCGCGGGTCCGTGTCGTGCTCTACGTCGACCTCGAGCAGGTCGCCGGCCGACACGCCCGCCCCCGCCCGCGCCTCGGCGTTGACCCCGAGCAGGAAGCGGCCGCCCATCGACGCGATGCTCGTGCGCCAGGTGTACCCGTTGATCGTCGCTCTCACCGGCGGGTGCCGACCGGCTCCGAGTGCGTCCACGATCCCCTCGGGCACCTCGACTCCGGTGGCGGTGCGCCCATGGCTCTCCAGCTCGGCGTGGAACCTCATGACCCGAGTATGCCGTGGTGGCCGGGTGAGCGGTCGGTTCCCAAGCGCCTTCCCGACTAGGCTGCTCCCGTGGCCGAGGACAGCGCGCAGCGGGTGAGTGACCGCGTCCTCACCCTCCCCAACATCCTGTCCATGCTGCGTCTGCTCGGCGTCCCGCTCTTCATCTGGCTCCTCGTGGGCGACCAGATCGTCTGGGCCTTCGTCGTGCTCACCCTGTCGGGGATCTCGGACTACCTCGACGGCAAGATCGCCCGTCACTTCGACCTCGTCTCGCGTCTCGGCCAGCTGCTCGACCCGCTGGCCGACCGGCTCTACATCCTCAGCACCCTGATCGCCCTGGCCTGGCGCGAGATCCTGCCGGTCTGGCTCGTCGTGCTGCTGTTGGGCAGGGACCTCTTCATGGGCATCCTCATCATCGTGCTCAAGCGGGTCGGCCAGACCGGCCTGCCGGTGCACTTCGTCGGCAAGGCGGCCACGTTCAACCTCCTCTACGCCTTCCCGGTGCTGCTGCTCTCCCACATCGACGGGACCGTCGGCGACATCGCCCGACCGATCGGGTGGGCCTTCGCCTGGTGGGGGATCGTCCTCTACTGGATGGCTGCTGGCCTGTATGCCGTGCAGGCCACCTGGTTGCTTCGCGGCCGCTCGGCGACCACCGGTGACACCGGACACGGGCTGCGGTGAGCAGATGAGCGCCCCCGACCGGCGGCCCGACGCCTCGATGACCTTGCTGACCGAGATGATGCAGCGACCGCTCGACCCCGGGTATGCCGCGGCAGCAGGCCGCCGAGAGGCGGACGGACTCCCGCCGGCCACCGGCACCCGCAGCGCGCTCCTCATCGCGACTGCTGTCGTCATCGGTTTCCTGCTCATCGTTGCCGCCCATGCCCTGCGACCCTCGGGCACGACCGCATCACGCGACAAGGCACAGCTCATCGAGCAGATCCAGGGCCGACAGGAGCAGAGCGACGCCCAGTCCGTGACCGCGAACGGGCTGCGCAGCGAGGTCGCCGCCTTCCAGAAGGCCGCCTTGGGCACGGAGCAGTCAGCGCTCACCGACGAGCTGGCGCGGCTGGGCCTGCTCACCGGTGAGCTCCCCGTGGCGGGCCCGGGCCTCACCTTGACGATCAACGACGCCCCGGCCACCGCAAAGGGGGACGGGGGCGTGGACCCCCGGACCAGTGACGGGTTCCTGCCGGGCCGGGTCACCTCGCTCGACCTGCAGCTGCTCACCAACGGGCTCTGGCAGGCCGGGGCCGAGGCGATCTCCGTCAACGGCCAGCGGCTGACCGCCCGCTCCGCGATCCGCTTCGCCGGTGAGGCGATCCTCGTCGACTACCGCCCGCTGAACCCGCCCTACGTCATCAGCGCCATCGGCGATCCCCAGACCCTCTCGACCCGCTTCGCGCTGACGACGGCGGGCAGCTACCTCACGGCGCTCGGGGACACCTACCGCATCCCGTCGACGCTGACGTCCGGGGAGCGGGTCGAGGTGCCGCGCAGCTCCACGCTCGGCCTGACGTTCGCGCGGTCGGACCCGCCCGGCATACCCTCGTCGTCGTCCGCCACGACACTGGGCGGCCCCGGCTCGACCACCGCCCCCCGCGCGACTTCGCCCGCCCCCCAGCCCCCCACCTCGGAGACGACACCGTGATCCCCGCCCTCGGACTGCTCTTCGGCGTCGTAGCCGGGTTGCTGCTGCACCCCGCGGTGCCCCTCTGGCTGCAGCCCTACCTGCCGATCGCGGTCATCGCCGCCCTGGACGCTGTCTTCGGCGGTGTCCGCGCCGTCCTCGACGGGATCTTCAACGACAAGGTCTTCGTCGTCTCGTTCCTGTCCAACGTCGTCGTCGCGGCGTTCATCGTCTTCCTCGGCGACCAGCTCGGCGTCGGCGCCCAGCTCTCCACCGGGGTCGTCGTCGTGCTCGGGGTCCGGATCTTCTCCAATGTGGCCTCCATCCGTCGTCACCTCTTCCACGCGTGAGCGGTGACCCAGCCATGAGCCCCGACCCGACCACACCCGAGCCGGACCGTCCGGACCCACCGACCCCGGACGCACCGACCCCGGGCGCCGGGCAGTCGTCCGCCTGGCGACGCCTCGGCCGGATGTCGGCTCCCCGGCGCACCAAGGCCCAACTCCTCGGGGCCGTCCTCGCCCTCGTCCTGGGGTTCGCCATCGCCACCCAGGTCCAACAGACCCAGGTGGGTGGGCTGGAGACGATGCGTCAGGACGACCTGTTCCGCGTCCTCGGTGACGTCAACCAACGCTCGTCCCGGCTCGACCAGCAGGTCCGTGAGCTGCAGTCCCAACGGGACCAGCTGGCCAACGGCGCCGGGAGCAGCCAGGCCGCGATCCAGCAGGCCCAACGCCGTCTCGACGCCCTGCGGCTGCTCGCCGGGACCGCACCAGCCCAGGGGCAGGGCATTCGGCTGACGATCACCGACCCGGAGGCCAAGGTCACGGCTCCGATGCTGCTGGACGTGCTGGAGGAGCTGCGTGACGCCGGGGCCGAGGTGGTGCAGTACGGCCAGAACCGGGTCACGGCCGGCTCCTTCTTCGTCACGGTCGGCACCGACGTGCAGATCGACGGCCAGCCCCTGCAGCGGCCCTTCGTCATCCTCGCGATCGGGGACAAGCAGACCCTCGCGTCGGCGATGAGCATCCCCGGCGGCATCGTCGAGACGGTCCGTCGCCAGGGAGCCACCGCTGCGGTCGAGCAGCTCGACACGGTCCGGGTGGACGCGTTGCAGACGCCGCGCACGCCTCGTTACGCTCAGCCCGTGCCGGAAGCGGCCACCCCGACGAAGTGAGCCCGACGACGTCACCCCCACGACGCAAGCACGACGAAGAGTCCCCACGCACCCCGACGCCCAAGGAGCGACATGAGCGAGCTCGACTATCCCGACACCCTGCACTACACCTCGGACCACGAGTGGGTGCAGGAGACCGAGGGCGGACGCGTGCGGATCGGCATCACGTCCTTCGCTCAGGACGCCCTCGGAGACGTCGTCTACGTGTCCCTGCCTACGGTGGGGGACACGGTGACCTCGGGGGAGACGTGCGGCGAGGTCGAGTCGACCAAGTCCGTCAGTGACATCTATGCCCCGGTCTCGGGGGAGGTGACGGCCGTCAACGTCAGCCTCGACTCCGCGCCGGAGCTGGTCAACTCCGCGCCCTACACGGACGGGTGGATGTATGAGCTGCAGCCCAGCGACGACGGTGCCCTCGCCGGCCTCATGGACGCGGCAGCCTATCGGGCCAGTATCGACTGACTCCTCGCGCTGGGGTTCCCCACATTTCCTCCCGGTGTGTCTGCCCGGTGATCTAGGGTTCGAGACATACCGAGCAACGAAGGAGAGTTCGCCAGATGTCGGAAGAGACGCCGCGACACAGTGACCCGACGACCATGCGGTTCCAGGGCGTGGGCGAGCACGAGAAGAACGACAACGAGGGCCGTGGCCTCTCCGCCGAGGACCATGCCACGATCGAGGCGCTGCGTCCCGGCACGGCCCTGCTCGTCGTCCTGCGCGGCCCGAACACGGGGGCCCGGTTCCTGCTCGACGACCCGGAGGTCAGCTCCGGCCGACACCCGGACAGTGACATCTTCCTCGACGACGTGACCGTGTCGCGCAAGCACGCCCTCTTCGTGCAGGAGGGGGAGGGGTTCGCGGTCAAGGACGTCGGGTCCCTCAACGGCACCTACGTCAACCGCGAGATCGTCGACCACATGGCGCTCCGCACCGGCGACGAGGTCCAGATCGGCAAGTTCCGGCTGGTCTACTACGCCGGCAAACGCTGAGCGTGTCGCCCCGACCCCGGGCCACGACGTCCATCGGTGGGGTGCTGCACGAGCTGCGGGCGGACTTCCCGGACGTCAGCATCTCCAAGATCCGCTTCCTCGAGGCGGAGGGCCTCGTTGCGCCGCAACGCACGCCGTCCGGCTACCGCACCTTCTCGGCCCAGGACATCGAGCGGCTGCGCTACATCCTCGCCGCCCAGCGCGACCGGTTCTGGCCGCTCAAGGTCATCCGCGAGGCCCTGGACGCCCTGGACCGGGGGTTGACGCCGCCGACCGACGAGCCAGGCGCCGGGCAAGGTCGACCACGGCCGCCGGCGCCGAGCGTCGATCCGGACCTGCCGACGGCCGCCGAGCTGGCGCGACCCGCCCCGCTGCGCCTGACTGCAGCCGAGCTGCAGGAGGCAGCCGGGCTCGACGGCACGACCTTCGAGGCGCTGCAGACCTTCGGGCTGCTACGACCCGGCACGGACGGCCACTTCGACGCCGCCGCGCTGGACGTGGCCCGGGCGGCGGGGGCCCTGGCCGGTTACGGCGTCGAGCCACGCCACCTGCGGCCGTTCCGGACGGCCGCGGACCGTGAGATCGGCCTCGTGCAGCAGATCGTCAGCCCCTCCCGGGCCGGATCGGGCGCTCGGCGAGCGCCGGACCCCACCGCCGAGGTCCTGCGTCAGTGCATCGCCCTGCACACGGCACTCGTGCGCGCCGGCCTGCCGCACTGACGCTTTCCCGAGCAGCCGCGGCATGCGCGAGCACCCGCGGGCATGCGCGGGCAGCGCCTCCGAAGGCTGGGTCGGGACCTCGGCCTCAGCGGGAGCCGAAGCGGGGTAACGTGGTGCCTGTGAAACCGGTCGATGTCCTCGGCGTGCGGGTCGAGATGCCCACCAACCAGCCGATCGTCCTGCTCCGGGAGCGGGACGGCGATCGATACCTGCCGATCTGGATCGGGGCCGCGGAGGCCACCGCCATCGCCTACGCGCAGCAGGGGGTCGTGCCCCCGAGGCCGCTGACCCACGACCTGATCAAGGACATCATCGAGGGCCTGGGTCACAAGGTCACCGAGATCCGGATCGTGGAGCTGAAGAACAAGGTCTTCTACGCGTCCTTGGTCTTCGACGACAACCAGGAGATCAGCGCCCGCCCGTCCGACGCGATCGCGCTGGCCCTGCGCACGTCGACCGAGATCTACGTGGCCGAGGCCGTCCTCGACGAGGCCGGTGTCGCACTCACCCCGGACGAGGACGACGAGGTCGAGCGGTTCCGGGAGTTCCTCGACCAGGTCTCGGCGGAGGACTTTGACAGCCCCGAGAGCCCCGAGCACCCCGACGTGGGCGAGATCCCGCCGCCCAAAGCCTAACTCTCGACTACAGGATTATGGTGACCATCGCGGCTGCGACACGCCCACGGCTCACCGTCCACCGGTCGTTGACGCTGCCCCCCGCGCCCCGTACCGTCAGAGGCGAACCACTCATCTGTAGTTACACGCAGGTCATCAGGAGGTCGCCGTGAATGCCACGGGAGACGCGACGCACGGAACCACGCACGTGCCCGTCGCCGCGCAGGGGATGCTCTTCGACGACGACCTGCCCCACCTCAGCGAGCACACCGGCTACCGGGGACCGACTGCGTGCAAGGCAGCCGGGATCACCTACCGCCAGCTCGACTACTGGGCCCGCACCGGGCTGGTCGAGCCATCCGTGCGCAGCGCCACCGGTTCGGGCACCCAGCGGCTCTACGGCTTTCGTGACATCCTCGTCCTCAAGGTCGTCAAGCGGCTGCTCGTCACCGGGGTCTCGCTGCAGCAGATCCGGGTCGCCATCGAGCACCTGCGCGAGAGGGGCGTCGACGACCTCGCCCAGATCACCTTGATGAGTGACGGCGCGTCCGTCTACGAGTGCACCTCGGCCGACGAGGTCATCGACCTCGTCCAGGGCGGCCAGGGCGTCTTCGGTATCGCGGTGGGCCGGGTCTGGCGCGAGATCGAGGGGACCCTCGCGGCTCTGCCCAGCGAGCGACCCGAAGACGAGACGCCGGCCGCTCACGCCGACGACGAGCTCAGCGCTCGACGGCTCCGCAAGACCTCCTGACCCGGGCCCGCGCGGGCTCGGCTGGTAGGCTGGGATCTGCTGCATAACCCATGTGGGAGAGCCCTCGGGACGGTCGCAGGCCGTCAGCCGGGGCGCCGAAGGGGCAACACCCCGGAACCTCTCAGGCGCCAGGACCACGCGGGTGAGGCAACTCTGGAGCTCCGCACCGCGGTGGTCGACAGAGGGGGAACCGCTTGTCCGCGACGACCGCGACCCCGAGGAGCCCCTCATGTCCACCGACACGACCCCATCCGTCCAGCACCTGCACGCGGCCCCGCCCGCGGCGGACGCCGCTGCTGACCTGAGCGTCGACCGGGCAATGAACGCCTCGGTGCACGCCGGGCTCGCGCCGTTCGTCCAGCGGCACATCGGCCCCACCCCGAGTGACGTCCGCGAGATGCTCGCGATCGTCGGTCAGCCGTCGCTCGACGCGCTCGTCGCGGTGGCGGTGCCCGGCAGCATCCGGGCCGAGCGGGCCCTCCAGCTCGACGCGGCCCCGTCCGAGAGCGCCGTCATAGCCGAGCTGCGGGCGTTGGCCAGTCGCAACATCGTGATGCGCTCGATGATCGGTCTCGGCTACTACGGCACGGTCGTCCCGCCGGTCGTCCAGCGGAACGTCCTCGAGAACCCCGCCTGGTACACCGCCTACACGCCCTACCAGCCAGAGATCTCGCAGGGCCGCCTCGAGGCGCTCCTCAACTTCCAGACCGTCGTCAGCGACCTCACGGGCCTCGACCTCGCGGGTGCCTCCCTGCTCGACGAGAGCACGGCCGTCGCCGAGGCGATGACCCTGATGCGCCGCTCGGCGAAGTCGGCCGAGGACGCGGTCCTGCTCGTGGACCAGCACGCGTTCCCCCAGTCGATCGCGGTGATGCAGACCCGGTCTGCGCCGCTCGGCATTGACCTCGTGGTGGCCGACGTCGCCGGCATCGACTCCGTGGCAGCCCTGCGATCCGCAGCCGGCGAGCGGGACGTCTTCGGCGTCGTCGTCCAGTACCCCGGCGCCGACGGCGAGATCCGCGACATGCGGGCGCTCACCGCCGCCGCCCACGAGCACGGCGCGCTCGTCACCGCCGCGGCCGACCTCCTCGCGCTGACCCTCATCGTCCCGCCGGCCGAGTGGGGCGCCGACATCGCCGTGGGCACCACCCAGCGCTTCGGGGTCCCGATGGGCTTCGGCGGGCCGCACGCGGGTTACATGGCGGTCCGGTCGGGGCTGGAGCGCTCGATGCCCGGCCGCCTCGTCGGGGTCTCCGTCGACGCCGACGGCCACCCGGCATACCGGCTGGCCCTGCAGACGCGCGAGCAGCACATCCGCCGCGAGAAGGCGACCTCCAACATCTGCACGGCGCAGGTGCTGCTCGCCGTCATGGCGAGCATGTATGCCGTATGGCACGGCCCGGACGGCCTCGCCGCCATCGCGCGCCAGGTGCACGACCGTGCCAGGACCCTCGCGGACGGCCTCCGCGCCGGCGGCGTCGACGTCGTGACCACCACCTTTTTCGACACGGTCACGGTCACCGTCCCCGGGCAGGCGGGGACGGTCCGTGACGAGGCGGCGTCGCGGGGCGTCAACCTGTTCCAGGTCGACGACGACACCCTGTCGATCAGCGTCGACGAGACGACGACCGGCGACGACCTACGCGAGGTCTGGGGCGCGTTCGGCGTCACCGGCCCCGAGCCGGAGCGGGCCACCGGCGACCCGGTGTGGGGGAGCGAGTTCGCCCGCACGTCGGACTACCTGACCCATCCCGTCTTCCACTCCCACCGCAGCGAGACGCAGATGCTGCGCTATCTGCGCCGTCTCTCCGACCGCGACTTCGCCCTCGACCGGGGCATGATCCCGCTGGGCTCGTGCACGATGAAGCTCAACGCGACCACCGAGATGCAGGCCGTCACGTGGCCCGAGTTCTCGCAGCTGCACCCATTCGCCCCGGCGGACCAGAACGAGGGGATCCGCGAGCTCGTCGCCGACCTGTCCGCGTGGTTGTGCGAGATCACCGGCTACGACGCGGTCTCGCTCCAGCCCAATGCGGGCTCGCAGGGTGAGTTCGCGGGGCTGCTCGCCATCCACGCGTTCCACGAGGCCAACGGACAGAGCCAGCGACGGGTCTGCCTCATCCCGGCCAGCGCCCACGGCACGAACGCCGCGTCCGCCGTGATGGCCGGGCTCAAGGTCGTCGTCGTCAAGACCGACACCGAGAGCGGCAACATCGACCTGGACGACCTGCGATCCAAGGTCGCCCAGCACGCCGACGACCTCGCGGCGATCATGGTGACCTACCCGTCGACGCACGGGGTCTACGAGGACACCATCGGCGAGCTGTGCGCGCTCGTCCACGACGTCGGCGGCCAGGTCTACGTCGACGGCGCCAACCTCAACGCCCTCGTCGGGCTGGCCCAGCCCGGGAAGTTCGGCGCGGACGTCTCGCACCTCAACCTCCACAAGACGTTCTGCATCCCGCACGGCGGTGGCGGTCCGGGCGTGGGTCCGGTGGGCGTGCGCGCCCACCTCGCGCCCTACCTGCCGAACCACCCGCTGGCGGCGGAGGCCGGGCCGGACACCGGCGTCGGTCCGGTCGCCGGCGCACCCTACGGATCGGCCGGCATCCTGCCGATCTCGTGGGCCTACGTGCGGCTCATGGGTGGGGCGGGGCTGACCCGGGCCACGGAGATCGCCGTGCTCAACGCCAACTACGTCGCGGCGCGTCTGCGTGACCACTTCCCGGTCCTCTACTCCGGGCACGAGGGCATCGTCGCCCACGAGTGCATCCTCGACGTCCGGGAAATCACCCGCCAGACGGGCGTCACCGTCGACGACGTGGCCAAGCGCCTGGTCGACTACGGATTCCACGCCCCGACAATGTCCTTCCCCGTCGCCGGAACGCTCATGGTCGAGCCGACCGAGAGCGAGGACAAGGGGGAGATCGACCGGTTCTGCGACGCGATGATCGCCATCCGCGGCGAGATCGACGCGATCCTGCGCGGCGACGTGGCGGTGGCGGACTCCGTGCTGCGACATGCCCCGCACACGGCCCTGTCGATCGCGGGCGAGTGGGACCACCCCTACGACCGGATCGTCGCAGCCTTCCCGGTCGGGGTCTCGGCTGCGGACAAGTACTGGCCCCCCGTGCGCCGCGTCGACGGCGCCTACGGCGATCGCCACCTCGTCTGCGCCTGCCCGCCGCCCGAGGCCTTCGAGGACTGACCTCCGTCGGCGGGGGGTATCTCCCCGGCTGCGCGCCCCCTCCTCACCACAGAAGGTCCCGCCACACGATGCGGGCCGGTGAGGATCGAGGTGACGGTCATGAGCGGTGTCGAGCAGGCCGGCGCGCCGGTCGCCCGGCTGCGGTATGCCGTGTCGGCTGGACTCCGCCGGGGCTCGGGTGCTCGTGGGCCCGTCCACCCAGGTCCGACCGCACCGGCCGTCACGACGGGCCAGCTCGTGCTGGGCCAGCTGCTGGGGGTCCTAGGCGTCAGCATCATCGACGCCCTCGGGCGACTGAGCGGGGGTGCGCCCGGTTACCGGCGGCAGAACGAGGCCCTGCTGCCCGTGCTCCCGCGACGCTTCTCGGCCGTCACGACCGGCCCGCCCCGGGACAGACGACGGACCACGCCGGCGATGCTGGCCCTCCCGGGGGCGCGGGCCCCGGGAGCCTGACCGCCCCCGCCCCGGGCCCCATCCTGCCGCGACCGAGATCGGGCGCCGCCTGAGACGGAAGTCGGGTCGGGTTTCCGCACCGACGCCTGAGAGCTGATCCGCTGCGTCATCTCGGAGACCTGTCGCCCCTGGGGGGCCACAGGTCTCCGAGATGCCTCCGAAGCCAAGCACGGTGGGCCCGTCGAACTCCGACTCGACGTGGAGGCGTTGCGGATCGCGTGCAGCGCGTCCTCCGGGAGCGGGTCAGGCGGCAGGCGCGTCGACGCCGACGACCCGCACGCTCGAACCCGTCTGCTGCTTGGAGACACTGATCTGGGCCGGAATCCGGGTGCGGAGGTCACTGACGTGGCTGACGACGCCGACGGCGCGTCCGCCCTCCCGGAGTCCGTCCAGGACCGTGAGGACCTGTTCGAGGCTCTCGTCGTCGAGGGTGCCGAAGCCCTCGTCGATGAACAGGGTCTGCAGGTCGAAGCCACCCGCCTCCTCGCGGACGGCGTCGGCGAGCCCGAGGGCCAGCGCGAGGGAGGCCATGAACGACTCGCCACCCGACAACGACGACGTGTCACGCACCTGTCCGGTCCACAGGTCGCGGACGACGAGACCCAGGCCACTGCGCCGCCCTCCCGCGGCGAGCTCGTCGGAGTGCTGCAACTGGTAGCGACCGTCGCCCATGATGGCCAGCCGCTCGTTGGCCAGGACGGCGACCTTCTCGAGCCGGGCGGCAAGCACGAAGGACGTGAGGCGCATCCGCATCGAGTTGTTGCCCGACAGCCCGGCCACCGTGTCCGCGAGGTCGGCGAGCTGGTCGGCGGCGGCAGCGGCCGGGCCCAGGGCCCGCACCTGCTCGGCGAGGACGACGGCGAGGTGACCGAACGCGCGATCGGACTTGTCCGACAGGGTCTGGCGCTGCTGGGCCTGCCTCAGTCTGCCCCGCGCAGCGACGACCTCGGCCTCGGTCGCCTCGAGATCCACGGGCGGCTGATCCATGGCCGACCTGACGTGCTCGTCGGACAAGATGGCGACAAGGGCGGCGTGCTCGTCGTCGACGGCCTTGAGGTGACGGCGCAGCTCGCGCACCGCGTCTGCGGGAAGAGCTGCGGCACGAGCCTGGTCCGGGTCAGGGAAACCGTTGGCAGTCAACGACGTCAGGGTCCCGGCATCGGCGGCGACCTGCTCCACGAGGACCTCGCTTTGTGCCGACAGTGCGGCGAGCAGGTCGCCCGCGTCGTGCAGGACGCGCTCGTGGTGGGCCCCGGTCCGGGTGAGTGGGCCGGGATCCGTGGGGACCAAGGCGCCGGAGCCTGCCACGGTGGCGCGCGGACCAGCCTGGTCGTCGACCGAGGGGCCCGCGTGCACAGCGGGCAGGCACGGGCACGATGCGGCATGGGCGGCCTCGAGCCCAGCGACCTCGACGCAGACCCGCGTCAGCTGCGCGGTCAGCTCGGCTCGGGTGGCCTGGTGCCCGGCCACCTCTGAGAGCAGGTCCTGGGACCGGCTGACCAGTCGGGCCTGTTCCTGCTCCGACTGCAGCACCCCGCTCGTGGCCGACTCGAGCCGGGCCGCCTGACGACGCGCCTCGCCGAGCCGTGCGGTCGCCCCCTGCAGGGAGTCCGAGAGCTGGGTGTCATCCAGCTCTGCCACCCGGATCCCGCGCCCCGCCCCTGCCGAGACCGCCGTCGTGGGGCCGAGCGGCTCAACGGTCTCGTCCTCGACCAGATCGGCGGTGCGGGTGGCCACAAGCTGCTGCTGCGCTGTGAGCTTCGCGGCCTGAGCCATCGAATCGGATCGGCGCTGCTGCCAGCGCAGCTCAGCTGCGGCCACGTCTTCCACCGTGACCGCGTCGCCGTCCGATGCAGGGACGGGGTGCTCGAGCGCGCCACAGACGGCACAGGCCTGCCCGTCGACGAGCGTGCGAGCCAGCTCTCCAGCCATGCCGTCCAGTCGGGCCTGCTGCACCTGCTGGTAGCCGTCGCGGGCGTCCTGCTCGGCGTCCCGGGCGGCGCGGACGAGGTCGCCGAGGCGCTCGGCCGCCGTGGCGGCCCGGCGCAGGTCGAGCCTCAGTCGCTGGACCTGCTCCAGCCGCTCGACCTCGCGCAGCGTCGACTCGACCTCACTCCGCGCGGCGTGCGCTTTCGCCTGTGCAGCAACCAATCCGGCATGGAGGGCCACTCGGACGGTGGCCACGTCCGCCTGCACCGCCGCCTGCGCCCGGGCGGTCTCGAGCGCCGAGGTGACCTCCTGGATCCGTCCCTGCAGCCCGTCGAGCCCCCGCGTGGCACGAACCGCTTCGGCCAGACCCGAGCCGTGCTCCGTCAACGCGTCGACCCAAACCTGCACCGCGGCGAGCTGCGCGCCCGCCACGTCGAAGTCCGTCAGCCGGCCCCGCACCATCGCCAGCTGGGCCGTCACGGCCTCCACCCGGGCACGTACCCGAGCGGACGCGCGCAGGTCGCCGGCGACCGCGTCGGCGCGGGTCGCCGCGTCCAGACGGTCGACCTTCTCCCGATGGGCCACCGCGTCGTCCTCCAGCAGCGCGAGCGCGGCCTGCGCTGCGGCGCCGCGGCGTTGCCGGTCGGCCATGCGCTCGGCGTCAGCCCGGGCCTGCTCCGCGGCCCGCGACGCGGCATCGGCCGCATCGAGCCTGGTCAAGGCGCCCGCGGCGTCGGTCGCCAGCACGACGCGCACCGCGTCGAGGGCCGCGGGGAGGTCCTCCAAGGGGATCGAGACCCAGTCGGGAACCGTGTCGAGCAACCCCGGCGCCACCTCGGCGGCCACGTCCGCCAGCCGGGCCAGGTCGGTCCCCAGCACCGCCCGCGCCGTGGCGACCTCGCTGGCCCGCACCCGTCGCTGCTCGACCAGCCACGCCTCGACGCCGGCATAGGCGGAGATGTCGAAGAGCCGCTCGAGCAGGGCACGGCGCTCGTCGGCGCTGGCTCGCAGGAAGGCGGCGAACTCGCCCTGGGGCAGCAGGACGACCTTGCTGAATTGGGCCAGCCCCATCCCGAGGACCTCGGTGACGATCTCACCCACCTCGTCGGCGCGAGTGCTGCGCACGACCCACCTGCGGTCGACGTGCTCCTCGAGCACCACGCTGGCCTGGGTGCGCGTCTCCCCCTCGCCGCGCTTCTTGGGCCGCATGAACTCGGGGCACCGGGTGATCCGGAAGCGCCGGGTGCCGCTGGTGAAGTCGACGCTCACGGACGGCACGACGTGGCGCTCGGCGTGGTCGCTGCGCAGCGACCGCCCCCCGGTGCGCGCGCCCGGCACCCCGGCATACAGTCCGAAGCAGATCGCGTCGAGCAGGCTCGTCTTGCCTGCCCCCGTCGGGCCCTGGATGAGGAACAGCCCGGCCCGTCCGACGGCGTCGAAGTCGACCTCGACCGTGCCGGCGAAGGGGCCGAAGGCGGTGACCGACAGGTGGTGCAGCCTCATGCGGCCCCCTCGTCGCCGAGGCCGAGCCCGGGGAGCATGGCGCCGAGCTCGTCGGCGCGTTGCGCCCGCGCCACCCGGGACCCGTCGAGGGCCTGACGCAGCAGGGCCTGCTCGCGCAGTGACGCGTTGGCCCCGCCCCGCACGTGGGCAAGGAAGTCGCAGCACACGTCGTAGTCGTCGGTGCGGGTGCCGAGGCGAGCGGCATAGGTGCTCACCGGCGCCAGCGTGCCCTCGGGCTCGAACCGCAGGACGAGGGTGTGCGGAAAGCGGCGCCTCAGCCGGTCCATCGCCCCGAGCGGACGGATGGCGTCGGTGAGGGTGACCTGGCAGTATGCCGTCTCGGCGACGCCGAGCGCCGGGTCACCGAGCAGGTCGTCGAGCCGGCCGCACAGCAGTCGCAGGGACCGCCCGACCGGCGCCTCGACCAGCGTCGTGCGCACCCGGGACCCGTCGAGGTCGACCAGCCAGCTGCCCTTGGTGTGTCGGTGCTCGCTGAACGACATCGCGACGGGGGAGCCGGAGTAGTGGACCCGCTCGGAGAGGCGCTGCGACCCGTGCAGGTGACCCAGGGCGACGTAGTCCGCGGCGGCGAAGACGTCGGGGTGGACGGCGCTGACCCCTCCGACGGAGATGTCCCGCTCCGACTCGCTCGTCGCGCCCCCGGTGACGAAGGCGTGGGCCATGACCACGGACGGGCCAGGCCGCCGTGCGAGGTCGGCCCGGACCCGCGTCATCGCCGCCCGCAGGACACCCGCATGGGTGCGCTCCGCCGCGCCGAGCACCCCCGCGCTGGTGGCAGGCTCGAGGTAGGGCAGGGCGTGGACGGCGACGTCCCCGACCAGGACCGGGTCACCGATCGAGGAGAGCGACGAACGGATGTGCAGGCCCGCACGGGAGAGCAGCCCAGCCGCGAAGCCCAGCCGGATCGCGGAGTCGTGGTTGCCGCTAGACAGAACGACCTGGGCGCCCGCGTCGATGACCCGGGTCACCGCCTCGGAGAGCAGGGTGACCGTGTCGGGCGCGGGCAGGGCCCGGTCGTAGACGTCCCCGGACACCAGCACCGCGTCGACCTGCTCCGAGCGCACCGTCTCGACGAGGTGGTCGATGAACTGCGCCTGCGCGTCGAGCAGCCCCACCTGGTGGAAGGCGCGTCCCAGGTGCCAGTCGGAGGTGTGGATCAGTCTCACGCTCTCGAGGCTATGCGGGGCGACCGACAGACCCCGGGAGGTCTCCGGGCGCGCCCACGGGCATTCCGCCACCCCGTCGCGGCCGGTGGGCCCACGGCATACGCTCGCGTCATGGGAACCGAGGTCAACGCCGCGAGCTTCACCCGGGAGCAGCGCCAGCACTACCGCGAGAAGGTGCGGGTCGGCCTGGACGTCTTCGAGCAGATGCTGGCGCACAGCCGGTTCGAGTTCGAGAAGCCGATGACGGGCATGGAGATCGAGCTGAACCTCGTCGACACCGACTACCTCCCGAAGATGGACAACGCCGAGGTCCTCGCCGCGATCGAGGACCCGGACTACCAGACCGAGCTGGCACGCTTCAACATCGAGTTCAACGTCTCGCCGCGGGAGCTGGCCGGGCGGGCCGGGCTCGACCTCGAGGCCGACCTGCGGGCGTCCCTGAACGAGGCGGAGCGGCGCTGCGCCGAGGTGGGCTCGCACATCGTCATGATCGGCATCCTGCCCACCGTGATGCCCGAGCACTTCGACGGCGACTGGATGAGCGCCAACACCCGCTACCAGGCCCTCAACGACGCGGTCCTCGCCGCCCGCGGCGAGGACATCTACCTCGACATCGACGGGTCGTCGGGGGAGCGGCTCAACCGGTATGCCGACTCGCTGGCTCCCGAGTCGGCGTGCACCTCGGTGCAGCTGCACCTGCAGGTCGAGCCGGCGCAGTTCGCCGCCCACTGGAACGCCGCCCAGGTGCTGGCCGGACCGCAGCTCGCGCTCGGCGCCAACAGCCCCTTCTTCTTCGGCAGGCAGCTTTGGCACGAGACGCGCATCGAGCTGTTCACCCAGGCGGCCGACACCAGGTCGGTCGAGCTGAAGAACCAGGGCGTCCGGCCGCGGGTGTTCTTCGGGGAGCGGTGGATCACCTCGATCTTCGACCTCTTCGAGGAGAACGTCCGCTACTTCCCGGCGCTGCTGCCCGAGCTGTCGGACGAGGACCCGGTGGCCGTCCTCGAGGCCGGCGGCGTGCCCGAGCTGGCCGAGCTGCGGCTGCACAACGGCACGGTCTACCGCTGGAACCGCCCGATCTACGACATCGTCGGCAACCGCCCGCACGTGCGGGTCGAGAACCGGGTCCTGCCGGCCGGGCCGAGCATCATCGACACGCTGGCCAACTCCGCCTTCTACTACGGCGTGCTGCGCATGCTCGCCCAGGACGACCGCCCCGTCTGGACGAAGATGAGCTTCGTCGCCGCCGAGGAGAACTTCCTCTCCGCAGCCAGGGACGGCATCGACGCGCGGCTCTTCTGGCCGGGGCGTGGGGAGGTCCCCGCGACCGAGCTCGTGCTGCGCCACCTGCTGCCGCTGGCCCACGAGGGACTCACGCAGTGGGGTGTGGACGCCGAGGTGCGTGACCGGTTCCTCTCCGTCATCGAGGGCCGGTGCCTCAGCGGGACCAACGGGGCCTCGTGGCAGATCGACGCTGTCCGCCGCTTCGAGGAGCGGGGCACCGACCGGGTCGAGGCCCTGCGCCGGATGCTCGCGCTCTACAGCGCGAACATGCACGAGAACACCCCCGTCCACACCTGGGAGCTGCCGTAACGCTCAGGCGGGCGCGACCTGGTTCCACGAGCGGATCGCCGGCCGCTCGCGCTCGTGCTCGAGCACGCTCACCGATCCGGCGTCGAGGAGCAGCTGCGCGCCCATCCGCGGCTCCTGGCGCAGGAAGACCGTGGCGAGGACCCGCAGGTGGTGCCCGTGCCCGACCAGGGCGACGTCCCCGTCCATGAGGTCGTCCTCGACGTCGGCCAGCACGGCCGCTGCCCGCGCGGCGACGGCCTCGACGGTCTCACCGGGAGTCGCGCCGGGCACGACGCCGTCCGTGAAGACCGTCCAGGGACGGCCGAGCCGCTCGCGGATCTCGCTCGTCGTCAGGCCCTCGTAGCCGCCGTAGTCCCACTCGACCAGCCGGTCGTCGACCTCGGTGTCGACGAGCCCGGCCAGCGCGGCCGTCCGCACGGCCCGCTCGAGGGGCGAGGTGAAGACCCGCGCGAAGGTCCGACCGGCCAGGAGGGTGGCGACCCGACGCGCAGCGGCCGCACCCTCGCTCGTCAGTGGGACGTCGGTCAGCCCGGTGTGCTGCCCGGACCTCGACCACGCGGTCTCTCCGTGCCGGACGAGCACGAGGTGGCCTCGCGGTCCGGGCGGTCCTGCGCGGGTCGGGACGGAGGCGTCGGGGGCGGTGCTCACGCACCGCACTCTACGGCGGAGGAAAGGGCCGTGGGACGCTGGCAGCATGGACCTCGCCCACCGCATCATCAACGTCTTCACGCTCGGGTCGGACCCGTTCTCGGGCAATCCGCTGGCCGTCTTCGAGGATGCCGCCGAGCTGTCGGGAGAGCAGATGCAGCAGCTCGCCCGCCAGCTCAACCTCTCGGAGACGACCTTCGTCACCAGCCTGGACCCGGGAGACGGGCTCGACGCGACGGTCCGCGTCTTCACCCCTGACTGCGAGCTGCCGTTCGCCGGGCACCCCACTCTGGGAACGGCATACGTCGTCGCAGATCTCCTCGGGCAGGGGACGTGTGAGGTGCTCCTTGGTATGCCGGCGGGCCGGGTCGCCGTGTCCCTCACCGCCGGGGTGTGGACGTTGACCGCCCCGGTGGCGCCGTCGGTGCGCGACGTCCTGGCCACCGCCACCCAGCTGGCGGAGATGGTCGGTCTCGATGCGGATGACCTCGCGGAGGGGTCGCGGTGGGTGGACACCGGAGTCGAGCAGCTCGTCCTGCCCGTGCGCTCCGTCGAGGCGGTCCGCCGTGCGGCCGCCGACCCCCGGCGGCTCAGGGCCCACGGACGGTCCCCGTTGGGTGAGTCCATGGTCTACCTCTGGGCCGAGGCGGGAGAAGACGCCGCGACGGGAGAGGACACCGTTGAGGCGCGCCTGTTCTTCACCCAGGGCACGGGAGTCATGGAGGACCCCGCCACCGGGTCGGCCTGCGCCAACCTCGGGGGCTGGTTCCACGACCGCGGGGAACGCGGACTGCATCGAGCGGTGCGTCAGGGCGAGGCGGTGAGCCGTCCGTCGCAGCTGCGGCTCGAGGTGACCGGCGACGGCGCCATCCGGGTCGGCGGCACGCTCCACCAGCTCGGCACCGGCGTCATCCGGCTGTAGGAGGGAGACTGCCGGTATGCCGACGTTCGCGTGCTTCCTGCGGGCCGTCAACGTCAAGCCCAGGTGGGTCAAGATGGAGCTCTTGCGAAAACACTTGTCCGACAACGGTTTCACTGCTGTCGAGACCCACATCCAGAGCGGCAACGTGCTCGTGACGACCCCGATGCGCAGCGTCGCCCGGGTGCAGGCATCCGTCCACGACCTGTTGTCAACCGAGTTCGGCTTCGACATCCCGGTCATCGTCCGGACGCCGGCGCAGCTGAGCGCCCTGGCGAAGGAGGTGGACGGCCTGCCGTCTCCGCTCTCTGCGGAAGCGCGGGTCTACGTCACGCTGGCCGCCGGGCCCCCCGACCCCGCTGGGGTTGTGGCGCTGGACGGGTGGCACCAGCCGGGGGAGCGGGCGGAGGTCCGTGGCAGCGACGTGGTGTTGTGGTTGGACGTGCCGTCGCACGAGGCAAAGCTGACGAACGCCCGGATCGAGCGTCTGGCAGGCACCCCCGTCACCACGCGCGACCTCAAGGTGATCCGGGCCCTGGCGGAGAAGTGGGGTGCGTGACAATCGGTCGCACCGACAGGCGAGAGGTGTGTCGTGTCGACGCCGTGGCCCTATCCTACGGAAGAGCCCGCGGGTTGAGCAGGACTGCCCCTGACCGAAGGAGACCAGCCATGACCGACGAGGCGTCCGGCACGAGGCTGGGAAGCACCTTCCGGCTGATGTATCGCAGCCGCGACCGGCTGGCCCCTGAGGAGCGCGACTCCGAGCTCGGGGACCTCTTCGCCACGGCCCGGTCCAACAACGAGAAGCGCCGCATCACCGGTGCGCTGCTGCTCGCCGGGGACTGGTTCATCCAGGTTCTCGAGGGCAAGGAAGCCGACGTCAGGGCCCTGTTCGCCAGCATCGAGCACGACCCGCGGCACGACTCGGTGGAAACGCTCGACGCCGGGCCGGCGAGTGAGCGGGCCTTCGCGCACTGGTCGATGGCCAAGGTGGCCGTGGATGGTGAGCCCGACCTCCCGCTGATCGCCGTCGTCGGCGAGATCTCACCCTCGACCGGACGCCGGACGTCGCAGGAGCAGGACCGCGTGCTCGACCTCATGCGCGCGGCAGCGAGGAACGTCCCGTCGCCTGAGTGAGGCCAACCCCCGTCGGCCACGCGGTCGGCGAGCCGCATCGCGACCGTCCGACCGTCCCGCATCCAGCGTGCCCGGAATAGCGCGCCGCGCGAGGTGGTTGACCGCGGCAGCCCAGTAATTGAATGATAAATTGCTTTGGAGAGGACTCGACATGCAGTTCGGAATCTTCACCGTCGGGGACGTCACGTTGGATCCGACCACCGGCCGGACGCCGACGGAGCACGAGCGACTCATGGCGACGATCACCATCGCCCGTAAGGCCGAGGAGGTCGGGCTGGACGTCTTCGCGACGGGGGAGCACCACAACCCTCCGTTCATGTCGTCCGCGCCGACGACCACGCTGGCGCACATCGCCGCCCTCACCGAGCGGATCATCCTCTCCACGTCGACCACCCTCGTCACGACGACGGACCCGGTGCGCATCGCGGAGGACTACGCGACCCTGCAGCACCTGTCGGGGGGGCGCACCGACCTGATGATGGGCCGGGGCAACACCGGCCCGGTGTATCCGTGGTTCGGCAAGGACATCCGCGACGGCATCCCCCTGGCCGTCGAGAACTACGCCCTGCTCCACCGCCTGTGGCGCGAGGAGGTCGTCGACTGGCAGGGGAAGCACCGCACCCCGCTGCAGGGCTTCACCTCCACACCCCGCCCGCTGGACGGCATACCTCCCTTCGTGTGGCACGGGTCGATCCGCAGCCCCGAGATCGCGGAGCAGGCGGCGTACTACGGCGATGGCTTCTTTGCCAACCACATCTTCTGGCCGGCGTCGCACACGGCACAGATGGTGGGGCTCTACCGTCGCCGGTTCGAGCACTACGGCCACGGCCGTGCCGACCAGGCCATCGTCGGGCTCGGCGGGCAGGTCTTCATGCGCAAGAGCTCGCAGGACGCGGTGCGCGACTTCCGCCCCTACTTCGACAACGCGCCGGTCTACGGTCACGGGCCGTCGATGGAGGACTTCACCAGCCAGACCCCGCTGACCGTCGGATCACCCCAGGAGGTCATCGAGAAGACGCTCGGCTTCCGGGAGTATGCCGGTGACTACCAGCGCCAGCTCTTCCTCGTCGACCACGCGGGGTTGCCGCTCAAGACCGTGCTCGAGCAGCTCGACCTGCTCGGCGAGGAGGTCGTGCCGGTGCTGCGCAAGGAGTTCGCCGCGCTGCGCGCCGACGGGGTGCCCGACAACCCGCCGACGCATGCCGGCGTCAAGGCCGCACGCGCGACGTCCACGGCGCCGGCCGACCCGTCCGTCGGTGCCACCGTGGGCGCCGGTCGGTCATGAGCACCCGCACCGTGGCGGTCGTCACCGCCGGCCTGAGCCAGCCGTCCACCAGCCGGCTGCTCGCGGACCGGCTCGCTACGGCGACCGAGCGGGGTCTCGGGGCGCGAGGCCACAACGCCGTCGTCGAGCTGTTCGAGCTGCGCGAGCACGCGCACGCGATCACGAACAACCTGCTCACCGGGTTCCCCGGCGAGGAGCTGCAACAGGTCGTCGACTCTGTGCGTGGGGCGGATGCGCTCATCGTCGTGTCACCGATCTTCAACGCCTCCTACAGCGGACTCTTCAAGTCGTTCTTCGACGTGATCGAGGCGGGCTCCCTCGACGCCAAGCCGGTGCTCATCGGCGCCACGGGAGGCACGGCGCGCCACTCCCTGGCCCTGGAGTTCGCGATGCGACCGCTGTTCGCCTACGCGCGGGCGAGCGTCGTACCGACAGCGGTGTTCGCGGCCGCCGAGGACTGGGGCGACGGTGACGCGAGCACCGGGCTCGCGGCGCGGATCGAGCGGGCGGCCGACGAGCTGGTGGGGCTGGTGCTCGGCTCGCACCCGTCGGCGCCGGCGGACCCGTTCGACGACGTGACACCCTTCGCCCGACTTCTCTCCGGCGAGGGGTGAGCTGGGGCTGAGCCGGGCCCATGGTGCGGGCAGATCTCGGCGCGGCGCTCAGATCGCGAGGGCTGCTTCGGCGAGGACGAGGGACTCCCACTCGGTCGTGAGACAGCCGAGGTGGGCCTGCGTCGACAGGCTGCGGATGACGGTGCCAGGGCCGTCAAGCTCCAGGCGATGGCTCCCCGGGGACGACGGCATGCCGGGTGCCCGCCTCCCGAGCACGCTCACCGTGTCGATGACGCGAGCCGGGCCGAGGACCCCCGTGCGGGGTCGGGCGGGCCCGAGGTCGAGGTCCTCGGCGAGGAGGGGGGCGCCGGTCGAGCAGGACCCTGGTGCGCTGGGTGAGGACACCCCCCCGCTCACCGGCCCGACCCAGGACGAGGCACTCTCGCAGCATCGCCACGGACCCCCCGGCGAGGTCGAGGTGCACGTCACGGGTCACGTCAGCCCCGGCCGCGACGACGAACGGCTCACCCTGCCAGGTCAGGTGGACGCGGGGTCCAGTCGGACGCCGACCTGCCAGCGCGCCGAGTCGCCGAGCATTTAGTGGGCCACCGTGCCTGCGGGTTCGACGACCTGGAGCCTCATCCCCGCCCCGACCGTGATCGAGACGGTGATGTCGTCCCCAGCCAGCAGCAGGGCTCCTTCGGCGACGAGGGCGACCCGCGCGGACGTGGGACCGTGGGCGAGCACGCGCGCCCTCAGGTGACCACGGCCCCCGGGACCGTCGCCGGACAGCCGCAACCGGGCCCGGCCGCCACGGGGGTCGGCCGTGACCTCTACGGCGGTGTGGCTCACCCCGTCCCCGCGTGGTGGTGGTGCGGTGCCATCGGGACGGGATCCTGCGGAACCATCGCCCCGCTGCGGAAGAGCGCGACCTGATCGCGCATCCACGTCATCAGGGCGGCCACGGTGGACGGGTCGGTGTTGGAGAGGCCGAGGACGGGACGTCCCCCGCGGGTGGCGGCCCCCTCGGCCACCATGAGGCCGGCGTCGACGCGGACGTGGACCGCGAGATCGGTCTTGTTGACGACGAGCAGGTCCGCGCGGGCGATGCCGGGCCCGCCTGTGCGGACGACGTCGCCGCCCCCCGCGACGTCGAGGACGAAGATCTGGACGTCGACCAGGGCAGGGGAGAAGGTCGCGGTGAGGTTGTCGCCGCCCGACTCGACGACGACGAGGTCCAGCGGGTCGAAGTCGGCTTGGAGGTCCTCGACGGCCATGAGGTTGGCCGTGATGCCATCACGGATGGCCGTGTGCGGGCACGCGCCGGTCTCGACGGCTCGGATGCGTTCCGGCGCAAGGACGCCCGCGGCGCGCAGCATCCGGGCATCCTCGTCGGTGTAGATGTCGTTGGTCACGACAGCCATCGACAGCTCGGTGCCGAGGTCACGGCAGAGCAGCGAGATGAGCGAGGTCTTGCCGGTGCCCACCGGTCCGCAGACCCCAGTCTCAGGGCGCGGGTGCCTCCGGTGGCGTGGGGGGAGAGCGCCGGCTCAGGCACGGAACAGCCTCCTGGGGTGACGGCGTGGGTCTGCGCCCACGCCTCGATCAGCGGAGCCGACGGGGCCGGCAGGTCGTCGGGGTCGGTGTGGCCGACGCAGTGGGGGACCAGCGACTCGATCTCGGGGGTCAGCTCGAGGACCGACCGCGCAGCGTCCATCGGGTCACCGGGGTTCAGCTTGAGCGAGTGTCAGGACAGGCCGGTCACGGTCCCCTCGTCGTCGATGTCGATCCGCCCGGACGCCGGGTGCCTGGGCAGTCCCGGCATGGTCAGGACCTCTCCCGTGACGAGGACGATGAAACCCGCTCCGGCGCTGAGTCGCGCCTCCCTGACGTCGACGAGGTGCCCCGTGGGCGCCCCGCGGGCCGACGGGTCGGTGGAGAAGGAGTACTGCGTCTTGGCGATGCACACCGGCAGGTGCGCGTAGCCGTCCGCCTCGATCTGGGTCAGCTGCTTGCGCGCCCGGGGGGTGAAGGTGACGCCAGCCGCTCCGTAGACGCGGGTCGCGACCGCCTCCGCCTTGTCCTCGACCGACCCGGCGTCGTCGTAGGCGAAGCGGAACGTGGACGGCTGCAGCGACCCGAGGACGTCGAGGACCCCCTGCGCGAGGGCCGTGGCACCGACCCCACCGTCCGCGACGTGGGTCGCGACGAAGGCCGCGCAACCGAGGTCGCCGACGATCTTCTCCACGAGCTCGAGCTCGTCGCGGGTGTCGCTCGGGAAGCGGTTGAGCGCCACGACCACGGGCAGGCCGAACACGTCACGCATGGTGCGCAGGTGCCGCTCGAGGTTGACCGCCCCACGCTGGACTGCCCCGAGGTCCTCGTCCCCGAGGTCGGCCACCGCGACGCCGCCGTGGTATTTCAGGGCCCGGACCGTCGCGACCAGGACGACGGCGTCGGGACGCAACCCGCTCTCGCGGCACATCAGGTCGACGAACTTCTCGGCGCCGAGGTCGGACCCGAACCCGGCCTCCGTCACGACGACGTCGGCCAGCCCCATCGCCGCCCGGGTGGCGATGACCGAGTTGCACCCGTGGGCGATGTTCGCGAAGGGCCCTCCGTGGACGAAGGCGGGGGAGTGCTCGAGGGTCTGGACGAGGTTGGGGGCCAGGGCGTTCTTCAGCAGCACTGTCATCGCGCCCTCGGCGGCGAGGTCCCGGGCATGGACGGGGGCCTTCGCGCGGGTGTGGGCCACGACGATGCCGCCGATCCGCTGCTTGAGGTCGGCAAGGGACTCGGCGAGGCAGAAGATCGCCATCAGCTCCGACGCGACGACGATGTCGAACCCCTCCTCACGGGGATAGCCGTTCGGCACCCCGCCGAGTCCGACGACGACCTGTCGCAGCGCCCGGTCGTTGAGGTCCACGGCGCGCTTCCAGGTGATCGTGCGGACGTCGATGTCGAGCTCGTTGCCGTGGTGGACGTGGTTGTCGATGAGGGCGGCCAGCAGGTTGTTCGCTGCGGCGATGGCCGCGAAGTCACCCGTGAAGTGCAGGTTGATGTCATCCATGGGCACGACCTGCGCGTAGCCGCCACCCGCAGCCCCGCCCTTGAGCCCGAAGACCGGCCCCATCGACGGTTCGCGCAGAGCCGCGGCGGACCGGGTGCCGAGCAGGCGCAGCGCATCGGTCAGCCCGATCACCGTCGCGGTCTTGCCCTCGCCTGCGGGGGTGGGGGAGAGGGCGGTGACGAGCACCAGCCGCGCACCCGGCCGCGGTGGCAACGACACGGCATACGCGAGGTCGATCTTGGCCTTGTCGTGGCCGAAGGGCACCAGCACGTCCTCGTCGAGCCCGAGCGTGTCGCGAGCCACCTCGGTGATGCGCCGCACGTGCGCCGCGTTCGCGATCTCGCCATCCGACAGCATCACGCCACTCCCTCACCGTCCCCGCGGGTGGGGGAGCACAGGCCGAGCGTATGCCGCCGACGTCCGCGTCCGAACACGCGCCGCCGCGACCGGGTCCCTGGACCTGTCCACCGGGTAGCGTCGTGCCGTGCCTCGTGCGTTGATCCTTGGAGGGACCGGGCTCGTCGGGCGAGCCGTCGCTCGACGACTCGTGAGGTCCGGCTGGCAGGTGGACGTCACTGGTCGCGACCCCATACGCCTGCCCGCAGAGGTGGCCGCGGCGGGGGGGTCGTTCATCCGCGCGGACCGGGCAGACCCCAGAGAGCTCCATGGCGCCCTGGGCGGCGGGGCGGACCTGGTCGTGGACTGCCTCTGTTACACCGCCGCCGACGCACGACGCCTCGTGCCACTGACGCGGGACGTCACTTCCGTGGTGATGATCTCGAGCAGGGCGGTCTACGTCGACGGGGCGGGCGACCACGTGAACTCCGAGAAGGTGCCGGTCTTCGATCGCGCGGTCACTGAGGCGCAGCCGACCATGCTCCCCAGTGACGCCGACCCGAACTCGCGTGAAGGGTATGGCGCGAACAAGGTTGCGGCAGAGCAGGTCCTGCTCGACAGCGGCCAACCGGTCACGGTCCTGCGGCCATCACGGATCCACGGCGCGGGAGCCAAACGGCCGCTGGAGTGGGTCTTCGTGAAACGAGTGCTCGACCGCAGGCCGGCGGTGCTGCTGGCCCACGGCGGCGCCGGTGCGGACCACCCGACTGCTGCGGCCAACCTTGCCGCCCTCGTCGAGGTCGTCGCGGCGGACCCCGGTCGCCGGATCCTCAACTGCGCCGACCCGGACGTGCCGACCGGCCGCGAGATCGCCCGGACCATTGCCACCCATCTCGGCCACACCTGGGACGAGGTCCTCCTCGACGACGCGGACCCGGAGTGGCTCGGGCGCCACCCCTGGGACACCAGGCCGCCGTTCATCCTCGACCCGACTGCCGCTGCCGACCTCGGCTACGTCCCCGTCGGGGACTACGCCGCGACGGTGGTCGAGGAGCTCGACTGGCTCGTCGCGGGAGCCACCGGGGTGGGGGAGCGCGGTGGGGCCCGGCTCCCGGCGGGCCTCGACGAGGAGTTCTTCGCGGCCTCGTTCGACTACGCCGCCGAGGACGTCTTCCGTGCTGGCTGCGCCGCTCGATGACGGTCGACCCGGTGGCCTCTGCCGCACCAAGGGGTCTCGACCTCGGTTCCGCGGGTTCGGCTACCTCAGGCCGAGCACATCGCTCAGGTCACAGGTCGTCGGTCGCTCGACCTGCTCGAACGTGCAGGACCTCGGTTCGCGGTCGGGGCGCCACCGGACGAACTGGGCGGTGTGGCGAAAGCGCGCGCCCTCCATGTAGTCGTAGCGCACCTCGACGACGCGCTCGGGGCGCACCGGCGTGAAGGCGAGGCTCTTGCCGCCGTTCCACCGGCTTCCGTATGCCGTGCTGCCGGGTTCGCGCTCGTGGTTCGCCCGCGCCCACGGGTGGTCGTCGAACGTCGTCACCAGCGGCGCGAACCCGGTCAACAGCGTTCTGCGCGTGGACATCGGCAGCGCCCCGATGACCCCGACCGAGGCGAGGTGGCCGTGGTCGTCGTACAACCCGAGCATCAGCGAGCCGATGGCGTCAGGAGCCGAGCTGTGCAGCCGATAACCGGCGACCACGCAGTCGAGCGTCCGGACGTGCTTGATCTTGGACATGACGCGTTTGTCCGGTTGGTAGCTCTGATCCGCTCGCTTGGCGATCAGTCCGTCAAGGCCGGCGCCCTCCAGCTCGTCGAACCACGTTGCTGCCAGGGCCTCGTCGTCGGTGATCGGGGTGAGGTGGACCGGGGGAGCGACATCGCCGAGCGCGTGCTCCAACAGCGTCCGCCGCTCGCTGAAGGGACGTCCGGTCAGGTCCTGGTCGCCGAGGGCGAGCAGGTCGAAGGCCACGAACCGGGCGGGCGTCTCGGCGGCCAGCCTCCGGACCCGGCTCGCAGCGGGGTGCAGGCGCAGCTGCAGCGTCTCGAAGTCGAGGACGTGACGCTCGGGGTCGATGATGATGATCTCCCCGTCGATGACGGCACGCTCGGGAAAATTCGTCCGCACGGCCTCGACGATCTCGGGGAAGTATCGCGTCATCGGCTTCTCGTTGCGACTGCCGATCTCGACCATGTCCCCGTCCCGGAAGATGACCGACCGGAAGCCGTCCCATTTCGGTTCGTACAGCTGACCTGGCGGGATGTCCCTGACGGGCTTGGCCAGCATCGGCTTCACCGGCGGCATGACGGGCAGGTCCACCTCGCCATCCTTCACCAACCCGGGGGAGCGGTACCACGATTCCATGGTGCCCGGCGTCGAGTCCCGACGGCGACGGAGGGATGTGCCGGGGTTCACGACGTTCTGGACGACCTCGTGCTGTCCCGGACACATCGATTCACGGCGGCGGCGCTGGTGCGCCTGGTCCAACAACGCCGGGTCGCTGCGTCTGGAGCACACCCGGGCGCGCGACGGCGAGGACACCGACCCCACGCAGGAGGCCAGCAGCCTGCTCGAGGACGAAGATGAGACCGACGTGGAGGTGGCGGCGACCACCTCCGAGGACCTGGCCAAGCTCGCCCCACGAGGACCTCCTCGGTACGCCAGCAGGTCGAGGATGCCGACCCCACCCTCGACGCGGACGTCGCCCGCGTGGTTCTCCGACAACTGCCCCCTGCCGCGGCTGAGCC
>NZ_JBKJPP010000017.1:0-71275 GCF_046595215.1 Lapillicoccus sp.
AGCCGCCGGGTCAATCCCGACGAGGCCGTCGCGATGGGCGCTGCGATCCAGGCCGGCGTGCTGACGGGTGAGGTGCAGGAGGTGCTGCTGCTCGACGTCACGCCGCTGTCGCTCGGCGTCGAGACGGCCGGCGGCGTGTTCACGCGCCTGATCTCGCGCAACACTGCGCTGCCCGCGCGCGCCACCGAGATCTTCTCGACCGCCGCGGACAACCAGTCGTTCGTCAACGTGCACGTGCTGCAAGGCGAGCGCGAGATGTGCGCGGATAACAAGTCGCTCGCGAACTTCGAGCTCACCGGGCTGCCCCCCGCTCCGCGGGGCGTGCCGCAGATCGAGGTCACCTTCGACATCGACGCCAACGGCATCGTCCACGTGTCCGCCAAGGACCAGGGCACCGGCAAGGAGCAGTCGATGACGATCTCCGGTGGATCCGCGTTGCCGAAGGAGGAGATCGAGCGGATGGTCAAGGACGCCGAGGCGCACGCCGACGAGGACAAGAAGCGGGTCGAGGAGATCGAGACCCGCAACGCCGCCGAGCAGCTCGTCTACTCGACGGAGAAGTTCCTCGCCGACAACGCCGAGAAGATCCCTGCCGCCGAGAAGGGTGAGGTCGAGTCCGCGCTGGCCGAGCTCAAGACCGCGGCCGGCACCAAGGAGGCGCCCGGCAGCGACGTCGACGAGATCAAGGCCAGGACTGCCACGCTCAGCGAGGTCTCCCAGAAGATGGGGCAGGCCATGTATGCCGCGACCGCGGCGAACGAGGCCGGTGCGGCTGACGGCGGCGAGGGTCCCCAGGACCAGACTGGCGGCGGCGGGCACGACGGTGCGGGCGAGGACGACATCGTCGACGCCGAGGTCATCGAGGACGACGAGACGCCCAAGGACCACCAGACGCCCAAGGACCCCAAGTGACCGACCACCACGACGCCGAAGAGCCGCTCGTCGGTGACGGTGGGGGCACGACGGGACCGTGGGGCAGGGCGGTCATGCAGGCCATGCCGGTCAGGGTCCGCAGGGTGGCCGCGGGTCCGACGAGCCGGGGGGCTACGACGAGTACGACATCGCCGAGCTGACCGATGCGTCGGGGGCCGAGCACGCCCTGGACACCGACGTCCACCCCGACACCAAGCGGGCCGACGAGCACCGGGCCGACCTACAGCGACTGCAGGCCGAGTACGTCAACTACAAGCGTCGGGTCGACCGGGACCGTGACGTCGCCAGGGACCGCGGGGTCACCCAGGTCATCGAGGCGTTGCTGCCGGTGCTCGACGACATCCACCTCGCCCGCAAGCACGGGGACCTCGACGGCGGCCCGTTCGCCTCGATCTCCGACAAGCTCGATGCCGTGCTCGCCCGCTTCGGGGTCACCCGGATCGGCGTCGAGGGCGAGGCGTTCGACCCCGCGGTCCACGAGGCGCTGATGCACGTCGAGGCCGACCTCGACGAAGGCGCCACGACGACCACGGTGGTCGCGGTGCTCCAGCCGGGATACACGATGGGCGAGCGGGTCATCCGACCGGCCCGCGTGTCGGTCGCGGACCCGACGTAAGAGGCAGGAGGCCGAGATGGCTAGCCAGGACTGGTTCGACAAGGACTTCTACGCCGTGCTCGGCGTCGGGGCCGGCGCCGACGCGGCGGCGATCAAGAAGGCCTACCGCAAGCTCGCACGCAAGCTGCACCCCGACCACAACGCCGGGGACGCCGTCGCCGAGGGCAAGTTCAAGGAGATCGGGGAGGCCTACGCGGTCCTCGCCGACCCAGAGCAGCGCCAGCAGTACGACCAGATCCGCACGATGGCCCGGGGGGGCGCCCGCTTCACCTCGGGCGGCGCCGGCGGTGGCGGGGGTGGCGGCTTCGAGGACGTGTTCTCCGGGATGTTCGGCGACGGCGGCGGGGGGGCTGGCGGCGGCCCGCGGATGCGCTACTCCACCGGCGGTGGCGGCGCCCAGCCCGATCTCCAGGACATCCTCGGTGGACTCTTCGGCGGCGGGGCCGGCGCGCCCGGCAGCCGGGGTGGACAGGCATACCCCGGCGGGTCCTTCGGCGGCTACGACAACTTCGGCGCCCCACGCGGGCCGCGCAAGGGCAGCGACATCCAGGCGCGGACGAGCCTCTCGCTGCGTGATGCGGTCGCCGGCTCGACGGTGACCCTCTCGTCGGCCGACGGGAAGCGGGTCACCACCCGGATCCCGGCCGGCGTGCGTGACGGACAGAAGATCCGCCTGCGCGGGAAGGGATCTCCGGGCGACGCCGGCGGCGCCGCGGGCGACCTCATGCTGACCGTGTCGGTCGCGAAGCATCCGGTCTTCGGGCGCGACGGTGACCACCTGACGGTGGACCTCCCGGTGACCTTCGCGGAGGCGGCGCTCGGGGCCACGGTCTCGGTGCCCACGCTCGACGGGACGCCGGTCAAGGTCAAGGTGGCTCCCGGCACCCCGAGCGGACGGGTGCTGCGACTCAAGGGTCGCGGCGTGGCCCGTGGTGACGCCAGCGGTGACCTGCTCGCCAAGGTCCAGGTCGTCGTCCCGCAGCGGCTCACCGATGCGGCGCGCCAGGCCCTCGAGCAGCTGCAGGCCGACGAGGCCGACCTCGACCCGCGTGCCGAGCTGTTCGAGCGCGCCCGAGGCTGAGCGAAGGAGCAGACATGGTGACGCGGTCCAGCTCGGCGAGCTTCGGGCCCGAGGACGACACCCCGGTGTTCGTCATCTCGGTCGCCGCGCAGCTCGCCGGGATGCACGCGCAGACGCTGCGCCAGTACGACCGGATCGGCCTCGTCTCGCCGTCCCGCACCCGGGGTGGCGGGCGCCGCTACTCGGGTCGTGACGTCGCGCTGCTGCGTGAGGTGCAGCGGCTCTCCCAGCAGGAGGGCGTCTCCCTTGCCGGCATCCAGCGCATCCTCGAGCTCGAGCACCAGGTCGCCGCGCTGCGGGGACGGGTGGCCGAGCTGGCGGTCGAGGTCGAGCTCGCCCGGTCCCGGATGGCCGCGGGGTCAAGGGTCTTCGCCGCGGGCTCGCGGGGCGACATCGTCGCCGTCCGGCCCGGGCAGCGCCCGCCACGGCTGCTGTCCTCCTCGCAGGCGGTTGTCGTGTGGCGCAAGGTGCCGTGAGCTGGCCGAGTCACGTCGGCCGAGTCAAGCTGGCTCGCTCGAGAGCGCCCCGTCGAAGGCCCGCCGCGTCGGCGGGCTGAAGAGGACGAACCGGACGAGCTCGAGCTCGGCGAGTCGGGGGTGGGCCCGGACGGCCTCGACGGCGAGCCGGGCGACCGTCGTCGGGGCCCAGCCGTAGACCCCCGCGCTGATCGCCGGGAAGGCGATCGAAACCGCCCCCAGGTCGCAGGCGACCGTGAGCGAAGCGGTGAAACAGGCGGACAGCAGCTGCGGGTCGCGTTGTCCCCGGTGCCAGTTGGGACCGACGGTGTGGATCACCCAGGTGCAGGGCAGCCAGCCGGCGCCCGTCGCCACCGCCTGCCCGACGGGCAGCCCGTCGGGGTATGCCGTCTCGCGCAGACCGCGACACTCCGCGAGCAGGCGGGGCCCCGCCGCCCGGTGGATGGCACTGTCCACACCGCCCCCGCCGAGCAGGGCCGAGTTGGCGGCATTGACGATCGCATCGACCTGCTCGATGGTGATGTCGCCCGTGACTGCCTCGATGACCGCAGTGCCCATGTGCCGCACGGTAGCGCGGGGAGCAGTCAGCCGGTCTCGACCTCGGAGCGGTCGCCCGACCACAGGGTGTGGAACGTGCCCTTGCGGTCGGTGCGCTGGTAGGTGTGGGCACCGAAGTTGTCACGCAGTCCTTGGACGAGGGCGGCGGGCAGGCGCTCGGCCCGCACCGTGTCGTAGTAGGCGAGCGCGGACGAGAAGCCAGGCACCGGGACCCCGGCGGTCGTGGCCGTGGCGACGACCCGACGCCAGGCATCCTGACGCTCACCGAGGCCCGAGGCGATGCTGGGTGCGACCAGCAGGGTGGCGAGCTCCTTCCCGGCATACTCGTCGCTGATCTGGGCCAGCAGCGCGGCCCGGATGATGCAGCCGCCGCGCCAGATCCGTGCGACCGTCGCGATGTCGACACCCCAGTCGTAGGTCTCGCTGGCGGAGCGCAGCTGCTCGAGGCCCTGGGCGTAGGCGACGACCTTGGACGACCAGAGCGCGGCGCGGACGTCGTCGACGAGGCGTTGTCGGTCCTCGACCCGGACGGTGCGCTCGGGCCCCGTGAGGACCGGGCGGGCGGCGTCGCGGACGGCAACGTCGCCCGAGCCCGACCGGGCGAAGACCGACTCGGCGATGGTCGAGACCGGGACGCCGAGCTCGAGGGCGATCTGGACCGTCCAGCGCCCGGTGCCCTTCTGCTCGGCCGCGTCGACGATGACCTCGACGAGCGGTTGGCCGGTGGCGGCGTCGACCTGCTCGAGGACGTCGGCGGTGATCTCGACAAGGAAGGAGTCGAGCTCACCGGTGTTCCACTCGCGGAAGACGGCGGCGGTCTCGGCGGCGCTCAGCCCGGCGGCGGTGAGGACGTCGTAGGCCTCGGCGATGAACTGCATGTCGGCGTACTCGATGCCGTTGTGGACCATCTTGACGAAGTGGCCGGCGCCATCTGGACCCATCCAGGCGCAGCAGGGCTCGCCGTCGACCTGCGCGGCGATCGACTCGAGGATCGGGCCCAGCGCGGCATACGACTCCTTCGAGCCGCCGGGCATGATCGAGGGGCCCTCCAGCGCCCCGACCTCGCCGCCGGAGATGCCGGCACCGACGAAGTGCAGCCCGGCGTCGCGCAGCCGCTGCTCCCGGCGACGGGTGTCCTCGAAGTGGGCGTTGCCGCCGTCGACGACGATGTCACCCTTCTCGAGCAGCGGGACGAGCTCGTCGAGGACGGCGTCGGTCGGGGCGCCCGCCTTGACCATGACGATGATCCGGCGGGGCTTCTCCAAGGACGCGACGAAGCTCTCGAGCGACTCGGCGGCGACGAAGTCACCCTCCTCGCCGAAGGACGCCACGAGGTCGTCCGTCTTGGCCTGCGTGCGGTTGTGCAGCGCCACGGTGTGGCCGTGACGGGCGAGGTTGCGGGCGAGGTTGCGGCCCATGACGGCCAGCCCGGTGACGCCGATCTGTGCGCTGGGGGTGATGCTCACGCGTTCCTCCTGGGGAGATGCTGACGGGTGCTGCCCTCCCCAATGATCTCCGACGTCGCCCGTGAGTCGACGAGGGGGCCTCAGCCCAGGCGGGCCACCTCGTGGGCGTTGTTCGCCTCGTGGACCTCGTCGGCGTCCGGCGGGACCGGGAGCCCCGGCTTGAGGTCGTGGACGCTGTGGTCCGTGGCCCGCTCGAGGAAGCGCAGCAGCTCGACGGGGAACGGCATGACGAGAGTGCTGTTCTTCTCCGCGGCCACCTCGGCGACCGTCTGGAGGAGGCGCAGCTGGAGCGCGGCCGGGTCGGCGGACATCGTCGCCGCGGCCTGGGCGAGCTTCTTGGACGCCTGGAACTCGCCGTCCGCGGCGATGACCCGGGCACGGCGCTCACGCTCGGCCTCGGCCTGGCGCGACATCGAGCGCTTCATCGACTCGGGGAGGGTGACGTCCTTGACCTCGACCCGCTCGACCTTGACGCCCCATGGCAGCTCCGACGGCGCGTCGATGATCTCGGTCAGCTCGGCGCCGAGCTTCTCGCGGTTGGAGAGCAGCTCGTCGAGCTCGGCCTTGCCGATGACCGAGCGCAGCGACGTCTGGGCGAGCTGGGAGATGGCGAACTGGTAGTTCTGCACGTTGACCGCGGCCTTGACCGCGTCGACGACCCGGAAGTAGACGACTGCGTCGACCCGGACGGAGACGTTGTCCCGGGTGATGCAGTCCTGCGCGGGGATGCTGAGGGTCATGACCTGCCGGTTGACCTTGAGCATCCGGTCGACGACGGGGATGAGGACGGTCAGGCCCGGACCGCGAGGCGGGTCCTGGACCTTGCCGAGACGGAAGACGACGCCCTCCTCATACTGCTGCACCACCCGCAGGGAGAGGCCGGCGACGAAGAGGAGTGCGACCAGGAGGACGGTGAGGGAGACGACGACGACCATGGTGACCTGCCCAGGAAGAGCGAGCACGGGGGCCGGCGGCGACGCTGGTGTCGGAGCTCGAAGAGTCCCCGTCCCTTGCACTGTACGCCCCATCCCTGAGTGGGGCCCTTGGTCCCTGTGCACCTCGAACCTGAGCGGAATACACTCAACTTTAGGGGGGTTCACGCAAGTGATTCCCCAACCCTCTCCCCACTTGGCCTGACCTCACCGGAGGAGCACCACCACGATGGATCTGCAGCTGACCACGAAGGCCCAGGAGGCCCTTTCGGCCGCCGTCCGTGACGCCGCCGCGAGCGGCCACCCGCAGACCGAGCCGGCCCACCTGCTGCTGGCGCTGACCCAGCAGGGCGACTCGACGACGCCCGCGCTGCTGGAGGCGGCCGGCTCCTCGTCGGCGCGTGCCGCCGCCATGGCGACGAGCCAGCTCGCCGGCCTCGCCAAGGTCAGCGGCCCCTCCGTCTCCGCCCCGGGGCTGTCCCGCGGGACGCTCGCCGTCCTGGAGGACGCGAGGTCGCTGATGTCCGCGATGGGCGACACCTTCGTCTCCACCGACCACCTCCTGCTCGCCCTCGCGCGCACTGCCGCCCTTGGCCTGGACGCCGGCGCCGTCGAGGCAGCCATCCCGGTGCTGCGTGGCGGTCGCAAGGTCGACTCCGAGCACCCCGAGGCCACCTTCGAGGCGCTCGCCAAGTACGGCACCGACCTCACCGACCTCGCCCGCGAGGGCCGGCTCGACCCCGTCATCGGCCGCGACGCCGAGATCCGCCGGGTGGTGCAGGTCCTCAGCCGGCGCACCAAGAACAACCCCGTGCTGATCGGAGAGCCCGGCGTCGGCAAGACGGCGGTCGTCGAGGGCCTGGCTCAGCGCATCGTCGCCGGCGATGTCCCCGAGAGCCTGCGCGGCAAGCGCCTCATCAGCCTCGACCTCGGCGCGATGGTTGCCGGCGCCAAGTACCGCGGGGAGTTCGAGGAGCGCCTCAAGGCCGTCCTCGAGGAGATCACGGGCGCCGAGGGGCAGGTCATCACCTTTCTCGACGAGCTGCACACCGTGGTCGGCGCGGGCGCCACCGGTGAGGGAGCCATGGACGCGGGCAACATGCTCAAGCCGCTGCTCGCGCGCGGACAGCTGCGCCTCGTCGGTGCCACGACGCTGGACGAGTACCGCAAGCACATCGAGAAGGACGCCGCCCTCGAGCGCCGCTTCCAGCAGGTCTTCGTCGGCGAACCCTCCGTCGAGGACACCATCGGGATCCTGCGCGGGCTCAAGGAGCGCTACGAGGCGCACCACAAGGTCGCCATCGCCGACGCGGCCGTCGTGGCCGCGGCGAGCCTCTCGGACCGCTACATCACCGGTCGTCAGCTGCCGGACAAGGCCATCGACCTCATCGACGAGGCAGCCTCCCGACTGCGGATGGAGATCGACTCGAGCCCCGTCGAGATCGACGAGCTGCGCCGGGCCGTCGACCGGCTCAAGATGGAGGAGCTGCACCTGGCCAAGGAGAGCGACGACGCCTCGCGGGAGCGGTTGGCCAGGCTGCGGCGCGACCTCGCCGACCGCAGCGAGCAGCTCGACGGACTCACCGCCCGCTGGGAGTCCGAGAAGGCCGGCCTGAACCGGGTCGGTGACCTCAAGGCCGAGCTCGACGACCTGCGCAGCCAGGCCGAGCGGCTCCAGCGCGAGCAGAGCTGGGAGGCCGCGTCCGCGCTGCTCTACGGCCAGATCCCTCAGCTCGAGCAGCACCTGGCGAGCGCGCAGGCGGCCGAGGAGTCGCAGCGTATGCCGGGCAGCGCACCTCCCATGGTCAAGGAGGAGGTCGGCGCCGACGACATCGCCGACGTCATCTCCGCGTGGACGGGCATCCCGGCGGGACGCCTGCTTGAGGGTGAGACCGAGAAGCTCCTGCACATGGAGCAGCACCTCGGGGCCCGGCTCATCGGCCAGCACGACGCCGTGCGCGCGGTCTCGGACGCGGTGCGCCGCAGCCGGTCCGGCATCGCCGACCCCGACCGCCCGACCGGGTCGTTCCTCTTCCTCGGTCCCACCGGGGTCGGCAAGACCGAGCTCGCGAAGTCGCTCGCCGACTTCCTCTTCGACGACGAGCGGGCCATGGTCCGGATCGACATGTCGGAGTACTCCGAGCGGCACGCGGTGTCCCGGCTCATCGGTGCCCCCCCGGGCTACGTCGGCTACGAGGAGGGTGGCCAGCTCACCGAGGCGGTCCGTCGCCGGCCCTACTGCGTGATCCTCCTCGACGAGGTCGAGAAGGCGCACCCCGAGACCTTCGACATTCTCCTGCAGGTCCTCGACGACGGCCGGCTGACGGACGGCCAGGGCCGGACGGTCGACTTCCGCAACGTCATCCTGGTGATGACCTCCAACCTCGGCTCGATGTTCCTCGTCGATCCGACGATCTCGCCGCAGGACAAGCGGGACGCGGTGATGGGGGTGGTCCGGGGGGCCTTCAAGCCCGAGTTCCTCAACCGGCTCGACGAGGTCGTCATCTTCGACCCCCTGTCGACGGAGGACCTCGCCCACATCGTCGACCTGCAGGTCCAGGCCCTGGCGACGCGCCTGCACGAGCGCCGGATCACCCTCGAGGTGACCGACGCCGCGCGGGAGTGGCTGGCCGTCACCGGCTACGACCCGGCATACGGCGCCCGGCCGTTGCGCCGTCTCGTCCAGCGCGAGATCGGTGACCGGCTCGCCCGGGCCCTGCTCACCGGAGAGGTCCGCGACGGCGGCTCCGCGCTCGTCGACCGCGACGACGTGGCGGACACCCTTGTCCTGCGCACGGCTCAGGTCCGGGCAACGAGCCAGCAGCTGCCGTAGGCCGGCACGACGACGTCCCCGCCGCGCTGGTCGATGTCGCTTCTGCCCGCCAGGACGTCGACCGGGTCGGGCAGGCCCAGCTCGCGGAGCCGGTCCGACGGCCAGCCTCGTTCTGAGGCGGTGACGTTGGAGAGGCACACCATCGGCCCGCGCGGGTGACGGCGGAGCAGGCCCAGCACCCCCGGGTCGTGGACCTCCAGCACCTCGCTCGGCACCGACGCGTGCAGGTGCGGCAGGGACGCGCGGCGGCGGCCGAGGTCTGCCAGCGCGGTGAAGACCTGCCCCTCGGCAGTGGTGAGGTCGTGCCGGCGGGCGGCGCGGGCCCAGTCCAGACGGGGCCGGTTGGCCCATCGGTTGTCACCCGCGTGCCCGGGCTCGGTGGCCCAGTCCGGGTCGTTGGGTGAGGCCAGCTCGTCACCACCCCAGATCACCGGGATGCCCCCGAACCCGGCAATGATGTTGTGCGCCAACACGATCCGTCTGACAGCCCGCTCGGTCCCACCGACGTCATGGCTCTCGCGAGCGGAGTCGAGACCGGTCAGCGCCGCGGCCGTCCCGCTGATCCTGCGGTCGCCGGTGAGCAGGTTGACCTGGAAGGTCAGTCCCCGGGAGGTGGAGCCGGGGAAGGAGCCGGAGAACCACTCCGAGAGGAAGTGACGGTGCAGCCACCCGTCCAGGCCGACGGCCGCCGCATCCGCGTCGTCGATCGCCCAGCCGATGTCGTCGTGGCACCTGAGGTAGGTGATCCAGGTGGCCGTCGACGGCGTCGGCGGCAGGGCGGACAGCGCGCGGGCCGTGAGCCGGACGTCGCCGGTCGCGAGCATCGACCAGATCTGCACCATGAGGCTGTTGTGGTAGGCGAGGTCACTGACCTTGCCGTGGTGGCGGCCGGTGCCGAGGTAGGGCACGAGGTCCGGCGGCGCGACGATGGCCTCGGCCTTGAACGCGACGCCGGGACAGGCGATCCGGGCGAGCGTCCGCAGCACCTGGGTCAGGGCGTGCACCTCTGGCTGGTTCTGGCAGGAGGTGCCCTTGCGCTTCCACATGAAGGCGATGGCATCGAGGCGGAGCACCTCGACGCCGAGGTTGGCGAGGTAAAGGATGATCTCGGCGTATTCCAGCAGCACCGCGGGACTGGCCCAGTTGACGTCCCACTGCCACGCGTTGAAGGTCGTCCAGACCCAGCCGCCCAGGTCGTCGTCCCACGTGAAGCTGCCGGGGGCGAAGTCGGGGAAGACCTCCGGCAGGGTGCGTTCGTAGTCGTCCGGCTCGACCCGGTCGGGAAAGACGATGAAGTAGTCGCGGTATCGCGCGTCACCCGCCCGGGCCCGCACGGCCCACTCGTGCTCGCGCGCCACGTGGTTGAGGACGAGGTCGAGGACCAGCGAGATCCCCTTCTCTCGCAACGACGCCGCCAGCCGGACGAGGTCGTCGTTGGTGCCCAGGTCAGCGCGCACGCGGCGGTAGTCCTGCACGGCATACCCGCCGTCGTTGTCGCCGTCGCGAGGTTGCAGGAGCGGCATGAGGTGCAGGTAGGTGACTCCGAGCTCCTCGAGGTAGGGGAGTCGGGCGCGCACCCCGGCGAGGGTGCCAGCGAAGCGCTCGGCGTAGGTCGCGTAGCCGAACATCCGCGGCGACTGGAGCCAGTCCGGCTCGAGCAGGCGCCGCTCGTCGAGGCGGTGGAGGTCGGGGTCGCGCTCCCGGTATGCCGCGGCCGCCAGCTCCACGAGCCGCGTCGCCAGGGCGTCCGCCCGGTCCCCGTAGAGCTCGGCGAGCGGCTCGAGGAGGTCCTCGTGCCAACGGTCGAGCCGCAGCGCGAAGGTCTGGGCGAGATGGGCCGGGAGGTCGGCGAGGATCGCCTCGCCAGCAGTGTGGAGGGCCCCGGGGGCGGTGGTCGCCATGGGGGCCATCGTGCTGCACGCGTGGCGTTCGCGCCTAGGGTGGTCCGATGACGGGGTCGATCGAGGTGGGCGGCCGCGCGACGGCCGGGTCGCGGCCGCGGCGATGACGCCGTCGGAGTGGACCGTGGGACTCCTCTCGTTCCTGGGAGCGGGCATCGGGGCCTCGTTGTCCTACCTCGCCGCCGTCAGGGGAAGCCAACAGCGGGAGGGTCAGTCGCGTCGGGAGGAGTGGGGGCGCCGGTTCACGGCGGCGCTGGCCGACCTCGGTGACCCCGACCCGCGCCGCCGACAGCTGGGACAGGTCCTGCTCGGGCGCCTCGCCACCAGCGACCTCGCGAGTGACGAGGAGCGGGTGCTCGCCGACGAGCTCCTCGAGGAGGCCGCGCTCTTCCCGTCGCACGGCCAGGACCTGCGTCTGCTCGGTGGGACGATGGATCTGGACGAGATCACGTTCATCGAGGAGACTGGTGACGGGCCACCAGAGCCAGAGGAGGGACTCCCGTGACGAAGAAGACGCGCATCGTCAAGGTCAGCCGCGACCAGGTGATCGCCGCCCGCGCCCTGATCGAGCTGCGCGGGGGTGCCGACAAGGTCGACCCCCTCATCGCCAAGATCGCGCAAGCGGGCCCCATGCCGACCATGCCGACCGGTCTGGCCGACCGGGCCTCCTAGGCCTCGACCCGTTGCTGCCTGGCAAGCTCCGCCGGCAGGTAGTCGTAGTGCTGCTGCTCGCGGGTGAACGTGCCCGTGCCGTGGGAGACCGACCTCAGGTCGATCGGATACCTCGACAGCTCGGCCTGGGGGACCTCCGCGTGGACGACGCTCCAGCCGACCTCGGCGGCCGCCTCGGTGCCGAGCACATGACCGCGCCGCCCGCGCAGATCGGACATGACCGCGCCGACGACGGCGTCCGACACGGTGATGGCCACGGCGTCGATCGGCTCGAGCAGGGCGACGGTCGCCTCGTTGGCGGCCTGCTTCAGGGCGAGGGCCGCTGCCGTCTGGAAGGCCATGTCCGACGAGTCGACCGAGTGGGCCTTGCCGTCGGTCAGCGTCACCCGGACGTCGACGACGGGGAACCCCGACAGGACGCCCTTCGCGAGCTGGGCCCGAGCCCCCTTCTCGACCGAGGCGATGAACTGCCGGGGCACGGAGCCACCGACGACCTTGTCGACGAACTCGACCCCGGCGCCCCGCGCGAGGGGCTCGATCTCGAGGTGGCACACGGCATACTGGCCGTGGCCGCCGGACTGCTTGACGTGCCGGCCCTGGCCGCTGCACCTGCGGACGAACGTCTCGCGCAGGGCGGTCCGCAACGGTTCGGCCTCGACGGTGACGCCGTAGCGCTCCTCGAGGCGGGCGAGCAGCACCTCGAGGTGGGCCGGGCCCATGGTCCAGAGGATGACCTGGTGGGTCTCGGCGTGGTGCTCCATCCGCATCGTGACGTCCTCGGCGACGAGGCGCTGCAACGCGATGGCGAGCTTGTCCTCGTCGCTGGTGCTCAGGGCGTGGATCGCGACGGGGCACAGGGGTTCCGGGAGCACCCACGGCTCGACGAGCGCCGGGCGCTCCCGGGACGAGAGGGTGTCCGAGGTCTCGGCGTGGCTGAGCCTGCTGACCACGGCGAGGTCGCCCGCCACGGCCACGTCCTTGGGCCTGCTCGCGTCAGCCAGCGGTGACCCGAGCGGCCCGACCCGCTCCTCGTCGTCGTGGTCCCGGTGTCCCTCGAGGGCGTGGCCGACGAACTGGCCGAGGTGCCCGGAGACGTGGACGGTGTCGTCCGGTCGCAGGCTCCCCGAGAAGACCCTCACGAGCGAGAGCCGCCCGACGTAGGGGTCGCTCGACGTGCGGATGACCTCGGCGACCAGCGGCCCGTCCGGGTCGCAGGAGACGTCGGACAAGGTGGCGCCGGCAGGGCTGTAGACGATGGGCGGCGTTCTGGCCGCAGGCGAGGGGAAGCACTGCTCGACCAGCTCGAGGACCTCCTCGAGGCCGACGCCGGTCGCCGGGCAGATCGGGACCACCGGGAAGAACGCCGCCGTCCCGACCGCGGCCCTGAGGTCCGCCACGAGGGTGTCGGTCTCGATCTCCGCACCCTCGAGGTAGCGATCGAGGAGCGTATCGTCCTCGGACTGCTCGATGATCGCCTCGATGAGGGCACTGCGACGCGCCTGGATCGCGCTCGCCTCGTCACGGGTGGGCGCGCGCGCGACCCGCTCGCCGCTGGAGCTGTCGAAGACCTGCTGGCCGAGCAGCCCGAGGCTGGCCACGACGGCCGTGCCGGCGTCGTGGAGGGGCAGGTAGAGCGGCTGGGCGTCGCCGAAGACCCGTCGGCAGGTCGCCACGGTCTCCTCGAAGTCCGAGCGAGGCAGGTCGAGCTTGCTCACGGCGACCGCCCGAGGCATCCCGACGGCGGCCAGCTCCTGCCAGAGCAGCGCGGTCACCCCGTCGATCCCGTCAGCGGCCGAGATGACGAAGATCGCCGCGTCGGCGGCTCGCAGCCCCGCCCTCAGCTCGCCCACGAAGTCCGGATGCCCTGGCGTGTCGATGAGGTTGACGGTCAGGCCATGGCTCTCCACGGAGGCGACGGTGAGCCCGACCGACCGCTCCGGCTCACCCTCGCGCGCTCGTCGGCCGGGGACGCGGGCCCCGACGAGATGGTCGAACAGGGTGGACTTGCCCGCCCCACCCGGACCGACGAGGACGACGTTGCGCACCGCTTCCGGTCCGGAGGGCACGGGCGCCGGTGGGTGGTCGCGATGGTTCGCTCCCTTGCTCACGTCCCCACCCTTCTCCTCCCGGCGGCCCGGCACAAGGGGCGCGGCCCGGGCTGGCGGCCGGCCCGGCAGGCCTGGGCCAGCCTTGGGCTAGCCTCGGGCCATGGGCAACCGCGCGACGTCGGCACTGGGCGCGTTGCTCCTCCTGACGGGTGCCCTCGCAGGGTGCTCGGGCGACGCGGCGTCGCCGAACCCGACGAGCGGTGTGTCCGCCGCCGCGGCGCTGGCCGCCGTGAAGGCGAAGGTCGACGCGGCGTCGTCCGTGCACCTCACCCTCGCAGGCAAGGGCTTGCCGGATCGGGTGTCCGGGGTGGTCAGCGCCGACGGGGTCGGGACCCACGCCCCGGCGTTCAAGGGCACCTTGCAGGTCAAGGTCAACGGCACCCAGGCCGCGACCGACGTGGTCTCGGTGGGCGGCAAGGTCTACGTCAAGCTCCCCTTCACCTCGATCAGCACCGCGGTCGACCCCGCCACGCTCGGCGCCCCGGACCCCGCGCAGCTCTTCGCCGTGGACAACGGCATCACGTCGCTGCTCACGTCGACGCGGAACCCTGTCGCGGGGCAGCGGACCCGCAAGGGCAGCGAGGTCCTGAACACCTACTCCGGCACGCTCAGCGGGGCCCAGGTCGCCGACCTCCTCGTCATCGGTGACCGGACCGCGACGTTCCGGGCGACCTACGGCGTCACCGACCCTGGTGGCGAGCTGCGCACCGTCGAGCTGACCGGTCCGTTCTATCCCGGCGCGGACTCGACCTACGACCTGACCCTCGACAAATACGGCGAGCCGGTTGAGATCACCAGGCCCTAGAGCCCTGCTCGCGGCCGCGTCGGCCGCGGTGCTGCTCGCGGCGGCCGACACCTATGTCGTCGTGCTCGCCCTCACCGACATGATGGCCGGCGTCGGCCTCGGCATCGAGTCGCTCCAGCGGGCGACGCCGATCATCTCGGGCTTCCTCCTCGGCTACATCGCCGTCCTGCCCCTCATCGGCCGACTCGCTGACCTGCTCGACAGGTCACGGATCCTGTTGGGCTGCTTGACGATCTTCGTCATGGGCTCGGTCGTGACGGCGCTCGCGGTCGAGCTGCCGGTCCTCGTTGCCGGCCGGTTCGTCCAGGGTGTCGGGGGTGGTGGGCTCGTCCCGGCCACGCTCGCGATCGTCGCCGGGCTCTGGCCGAGGGAACGGCGAGGCACCCCGCTCGGCGTCGTCGGCGCGGTGCAGGAGCTCGGGTCGGTGCTCGGCCCGGTGCTCGGTGCGGCCATCCTGGCGGTGGCGGACTGGCGGGCGATCTTCTGGTTCAACGCCGTTGCCGGGACCGTCCTGTATGCCGTGGTGCGGGTGCTCGCCCGCCCGTCACCTCCCGTCGGCTCCCGGGGCGGTCGCCTCGGCCGGGTCGTGCTCGCGGTCGTCGTCGCGGCGCTGGGCGTGCTCACCCTGGGGGCGCCCGACCGGCTCACCACCGACGTCACCCTGGGCATCCCGTTCGTGCCCTTCGCCGGGGAGTCGCGCGTGCTCACCCCGATCGGCATCGCCACCGGAGTCGGTCTGCTGGCCCTCGGCGCGGTGACCGCGCGCCGGTGGGTGCACGTGCTGCTACGGGCCGACCTCGTCGGGGCGACGCTCGTCGCCGTCGCGCTCGGGTCGTTGGTCCTGACGTTCTCCACGTCGGATCCGGAGCAGGAGGTTGTCGGGCCGCTCGGTCACGCACTGCTGCCGGTCGGCGCCGCGGCGCTCGGGCTCTTCGCGTGGCGCGTCCGGGTCGCGGCCCACCCCCTCGTCCCGCGCGGGGTGCTGCGCGGCCGTGGTGCGGTGGCCTTCGTCGTCAGCCTGCTCGTCGGGGCCGCCCTCGTGGCGGTCGTCGTCGACGTGCCGCTGCTCGCCCGGCTGACCCTGACCGACTCGCCGACGACCGCGGCGCTCGTCCTCGTGCGTTTCCTCGTCGCGGTGCCCGTCGGGGCGCTGCTCGGTGGGTGGTCGTTGCGGTGGGTGGGTGAGGGCGTCGCCGCGGCCCTCGGGCTCGCCCTCGCGGGGGCTGGGCTGCTCGTGATGTCCGGCTGGGGGCAGGGGGCGCTGGCGTCGACGGCGCCTGCCACCGTCGTCCTCGCGCTGGTCGGGCTCGGGCTCGGGCTGGCGCTCGCGCCGGTCAACGCTGCGGCCCTCGCCGCCTCCCCCGACGATGCCCACGGCGTCGCGAGCGCGCTCGTCGTCGTCGCCCGCATGGTCGGCATGGTCGTCGGCCTCGCCTTGCTCACCGCGGTCGGGCTGCGCCGCTACTACGAGACGGTGACAGGGCTGCCGGACCAAGGTGACGCCCGCGCCCTGCTCGACGCGGCCCTCGTGCAGGTGCAGACGGTCTTCCTCGGCGGTGCGGTCGCGGCCCTCCTGGCCGCCGCGGCCGCCCTGGCCATGGGGCTGCGGCGGACCACTTCCGGAGTGGCCGTGGCGCCGGTCAGTCGGTGAGCTGGACGATGACGGGGGCGTGGTCGGACGCACCCTTGCCCTTGCGCTCCTCACGGTCGATGACCGCGCCGTCGACCCGGGAGGCGAGCGCCGGCGAACCCAGGACGAAGTCGATGCGCATCCCCTGTTTCTTCTGGAACCGCAGCTGTTGGTAGTCCCAGTAGGTGTAGACGCGCGGGCCGGGGGTGTGGGGCCGGACGACGTCGGTGTAGCCCGCCGCGACGACGGCCCGGAACGCGGCCCGCTCACCGGGGGAGACATGGGACTTGTCGAGGTAGAAGTCCATGTCCCAGACGTCTTCGTCGAGCGGCGCGATGTTCCAGTCGCCGACGAGGGCAATGTGGGCGTCGGGGTCGTCGGCGAGCCAGCGCTCGGCGTCGTCGCGCAGCCGGGCCAGCCAGCCGAGCTTGTAGACCATGTGGGGGTCGTCGACCTGCCGCCCGTTGGGGACGTAGAGCGACCACACCCTGATGTCGCCGACGAGGGCGCCCAGCGCGCGGGCCTCGGGCTCGACCGGGTCGCCCCAGCCGGGCATGTCCTCGAAACCCACCTGCACGTCGTCGAGGCCCACCCGAGAGGCGATCGCGACGCCGTTCCACTGGTTGAACCCGACGTGGGCGACCTCGTAGCCGAGGGCCCTTAGCCGGTCGTAGGGGAACTGCTCGTCCCTGGCCTTGGTCTCCTGGATGGCGAGGACGTCGACGTCGGAGCGTTGGAGCCAGGCCTCGACGCGGTCGATCCGGGAGCGGATGGAGTTGACGTTCCAGGTCGCGATGCGCACGTTCCCCACCCTAGGCGCGGCCCCGGACGGGGGTGGCGTCGACCAGGAGTGCCACCCCGGTCCCCGTCCGCCTAGGCTGACCCCATGAGCACAGCACTCGTGACCGGCGCCACCGCAGGGATCGGCCACGAGTTCGTCCGGCAGCTCGCCGAGCGGGGCCACGACCTCGTCCTCGTCGCGCGCGACCGGGCCCGGCTCGAGAACGTGTCCGACGAGATCCAGCGCATCTACGGGGTGCACACCGAGATCCTCGTGGCCGACCTCAGCGACCGGGCCCAGATGGGCAAGGTCGCCGAGCGGCTCGCCGACGAGGTCCGCCCCGTCGACCTGCTCGTCAACAACGCCGGCTACGGCCTCGGGCGGTCCTTCCTCCAGAACGACGTCGAGGTCGAGGAGGGGCTCTTCGAGGTCCTCTGCAAGTCCGTCATGGTGCTGTCCCACGCGGCGGCGCTGTCGATGCGCCGGCGCCGCCGCGGGGCGATCATCAACGTCTCCTCCGTCGCGTCGTTCGCCGCGATGGGCACCTACTCCGCAGCCAAGTCGTGGGTCACCGTCTTCTCGGAGGGCCTGTCGAGCGAGCTGTCCGGCACCGGGGTCACCGTCACGGCGCTCTGCCCTGGCTTCACGCACACCGAGTTCCATGACCGGGCCTCGATGAACATGTCACGGCTGCCCGGCGCGATGTGGCTCAACGCCGACAAGCTCGTGCGCGAGTGCCTGGCCGACGTCGCGAGGGGACGCGTCGTCTCTGTCCCGGGCGCGCAGTACAAGGCCCTCGTCGGGGCGCTGCGGATCCTGCCGCGCAGCCTCGTCCGCGGCGGCTCCGGTGGCATCCACCGACGGCGTCGCAGGACGACCGGCTGACGGCTGCCCCATCGAGCATCCTCACGCCCAGTCCGGATCCCGGCTCCGCCTCGAGTGGGGGCCGGTCGGAGCGGAGCTGCTCGCGCCGATCTCGACGACCACCGTCGTCGTCCACCCCCACCCGTGGGCCGACGAGCGAGCGGAGCGTCTCGCCGTCTCGCTGGGCGACGCTGGCGCTCGGTCGCCGTGGCGCGGGCCCAGGGCTGGTGAGCCTCTCGCCCCGGTCGGTCCGCGAGGCCGAGCACCTCGAGCGCCTCGTGCTGCCCTCACCGAACGGCGCGTCGAGCAGTGCCTCCCTTGTGGGTGCCGAAAGGGCCGTCATCGGCGCGTGCCTGCGCAACCGCCGAGCGGCGGCGGCGTTGGTCGCTCGCCGACTCCTCACGGACCCCACCGCCTCGGTCCTCCTCGTTTCCTGCTGGCGAGCGCTGGCCCGACGGCTCGCCCCAGTGAGCGAGGAGGCCTCCGCCGCGGCCGCGGCATACCGGCTCGTCGAGGCACGCCTGGGTGAGGCACTCGTCTCCTGCTCGAGCGGGCGGGAGCTCGCCGACGGCGGGTATGCCGTGGACGCCGCCAACGCCGCCGAGCTGGACGAGAGCGGGTCCGTGCCCCGCCTCGGCGACGGGGCGTTCGTCGCTCAGTAGAGGTTCGTGCCGTAGTGCGGGCCGTAGCACCTCTCGAGGTCGACCAGCGACTCGTGCGGTCGTTCGAGGAGCTGGGCGATCCGCGCCCGGGAGGCGACGACGTCCGGGTCCCACCCGTCGGGATCCCAGAGGTGGCTCCGCATCAACGCCTTGCCGCAGTGGAAGAACGCCTCCTCGACGGTCACCTCGAGCGCGAGCACCGGACGGTGGCCCTCGACGACGAGGTCGTCGAACCACGGTGCGTCACTGACCACCCGGGCGCCGCCGTTGACGCGCAGGGTGTCAGCGCGGCCCGGGATGAGGAACAGGAGGCCGACGTGGGGGTTGGCCAGGACGTTGAGGTAGCCGTCGACACGTCGGTTGCCGGGGCGCTCGGGCACGACCAGCGTGTTGTGGTCGAGCACGTGGACGAAGCCGGCGGGGTCGCCCTTGGGAGAGACGTCACACCGCCCGTCGAGCGAGGACGTCGACACCAGGCAGAACCGCGACGCGGCGACCCACTGGCGGTGGACCGGCTCGAGACGCGGCCGGACCTTGGCCGCGACCCGGGCGATCGGTGAGCCGATGACGGCACGCAGCTGGTCCTCGGTCGTGATGACGGTCGTCACGGGTCCCATGTCCCTCGGCGCGGTGGGCATGCGTCCGAGCGTAGCGACGGTCGCTAGGCTGGAGGTCGTGACTGCCACCCCGTCCCCTGACGTTGCCGCGGCCCGGGCCCGGCTCCTCGAGATCATCGTCGCCAAGGCCATCGTGCACGGCACGGTGACCCTGTCCTCGGGCAAGCAGGCGGACTACTACGTCGACCTGCGCCGGATCTGCCTCGACGGCGAGGCGGCGCCTCTGGTCGGGATCGTCATGCGCCACCTCACCACGGACCTCGACTACGACGCCGTGGGCGGCCTGACGCTCGGTGCGGACCCGGTCGCCACGTCGATGCTCCATGCCGCGGCTGCGGCCGGCGCCCGGCTCGACGCCTTCGTCGTCCGCAAGCAGGGCAAGGCACACGGGCTCCAGCAGCGCATCGAGGGCCCCTCCATCGAGGGCCGGCGGGTCCTGGTCGTCGAGGACACGACCACCACGGGCGCCTCCCCGCTCGATGCCGTCCGGGCTGCCCGCGAGGCGGGCGCCGAGGTCGTGGCCGTGGCCACGATCGCCGACCGGGCGACCGGAGCGGGCGCGAAGATCGAGGCCGAGGGTGTCGAATACCGCTTCGCCTACCGCCTCGCTGAGCTCGGCCTCGCCTGACGTGGGCCTCGCCCGACGGGGGAACTCCGCGCCCGTGGCGTTCGTCCCACAGGCGGGAACGGCTCACCCGCCGCCCCGACTGGCTAGGATCGAACCTGACCACACCCAAGGGGAGCCCTCATGATCGCTGGAATCGTCGTCCTTGTCGTCATCGTCCTGCTCGCGGTGGTGTTCGTCGGGATGTACAACGGCCTCATCAAGCTGCGCAACCTCGTCCAGGAGGCGTGGGCCCAGATCGACGTCGAGCTGAAGCGTCGGCATGACCTCATCGGCAACCTCGTCGAGACCGTCAAGGGCTACGCAGCCCACGAGAAGGGCACCTTCGAGGAGATCACCCGGGCCCGTGCCGGCGCGATGGCCCCCGGGCAGGGTCCGGCCGAGGCGGCCCAGTCCGAGGCCGCGCTGACCCAGGCCCTGGTCAATCTCAACGCCGTCGCCGAGGCCTACCCCGACCTCAAGGCCAACCAGAACTTCATGGCCCTGCAGACCGAGCTCGGCGCCACCGAGGACCGGATCGCCAGCGCCCGTCGCTATTACAACGCCAACGTCCGCGAGCTCAACACCAAGGTCGAGACGCTCCCGACGAACGTCATCGCCGGCATCGCGAAGGTTAGCAAGGCCGAGTACTTCGAGACCGAGGGCGCTGAGCGTCAGGCCCCGCAGGTCAGCTTCGGCGCCGACAGCGGTCCGTCCGCCCCGCAGGCACCCACCGCTGCGCAGGGGCCCAGCGCCGCGCAGGCCCCGACTCCGTACCAGCAGCCCGCGCCGAGCCCGCAGGACAGCCCGGCCCCCACGGCATACCAGGGCCCGCCTCAGGCCTGACCGGCCTGAGCGGTCCCAGGACGCTCGCGGACGACCGGGTGCGGGAACTGCGGCGCACGGCCCTGGAAGTCGAGGATGGCGGGGTTGACGATGCGCCCCTCCCGGATCTCGATGGCCCGGGCGATGGTCCGGTTCTCGTCCCAGGCCTCGGCCCCCGCCATCACCGTCTCGACGAACGGCAGGAGAGCCTCGCTGATCTCCCACGTCGCCGAGTTCCACAGGTAGGACGGGGTGTGGTCCACACCGTAGTAGTGGACGTGGTCACCGACGTCGAACATCGGGTCGGTGAACGACGTCGGTCGGGCCCAGGGGAAGCCCATCCCCTCGTCGCAGGACACGTCGATGATGAGGGTGCCCGGGCGCAACGACGGGAGGTCCTCGGTCGTGAGGAACATCAGCGGCGCGAGGGGATCCTGCAGCGTGCAGTTCACGACGATGTCGGCGTGGGCGAGGAACTGCGCCACGGGCACGAGGCCACGCTCGGTGATGACGTTGCTGGGCTGGACCTGGTCCTCGACATGGTCGAACTGCACGATCCGCACCGAGTGGATCGGGGCGCTGACAGCGGCCACGCCGCGCTGGGTGACGACGCTGACGTCATGGATGCCGTGGGCATTGAGTGCGGTCACCGCGCCGCGGGCCGTGGCCCCGAACCCGATGACGACCGCGCTTAACCGGCGGCCGTAGTCCCCGGTCGAGCCGCTCAGCTGGAGCCCGTGCAGGACCGAGCAGTAGCCCGCCATCTCGTTGTTCTTGTGGAAGACGTGCAGGCCGAAGCCCTGGTCGCTCGCCCAGTGGTTCATCGCCTCGAAGGCGATGAGGGTCAGCCGCTTGTCGATGGCGACCTGGGTCAGCGCACGGTCCTGGACGCAGTGCGGCCACCCCCAGAGCACCTTCCCGGAACCCATCTGCTCGAGGTCGACGACCTGGGGCTTCGGCAGGAGGACGATGTCCGAGCCGCCGAGGATCTCCTCGCGGGAGCCGAACCCGCCGACCAGCGGGGCGAGCTGGGCGTCCGAGCGCGCGAACGCCTCGCCGTAGCCCCGCTCGAGGATCAGGTGCGACCGCAGAACGTCGTCGATCCGGTCGAGGTGAAGCGGATGGAGCGGCAACCGGCGTTCGTCGGGTTTGCTCGACGTCGCCACCACTCCGAGAGTCAAGCCCATGGCGGGGGTCCCTTCGGTGCGGACACTCTACTGTCAGGTCGCGTCGCGTCGCTGCGGGTCCACGGCGCCCGTGCGGGATGATCGACTGGCCCACCCGACGACCCCAGGGAACCTCCTCCATGTCGACCGTGCTCCGTCGCCTCACCGGCTTCACGGTGCTGCCGCTGCTCTCGCTCGTCACGCCCTTCCTCCTCATGCCGGTCATCGCCCGGATCGCCGGTGGCGCGGGCTGGTCGAGCGTCGTCGCGGGACAGGCGGTGGGCACCTTCGGCGCGACGGTCGTCTACTGGGGCTGGAACGTCGTGGGGCCGGTGCAGGTGGCCCGCGCCCCGGGCGCGTCCGCACGGGCCGAGGTGTATGCCGCGAGCCTCCGCACGCGGCTGCTCCTGCTCGTCGTCGTGGTCCCCGTCGTGGTGCTCGCCACGGCGGTCGTCTCGGCGCCGGGATACCGGCAGGTCTCCGCAGCGATGGGGGTGGCCACCGCGCTGCTGGGGCTGTCCCCGTCGTGGTTCGGCATCGGCGTGGGCCAGCCGATGCTGCTCCTGCGCTACGACACCCTGCCCCGGTTCGCCGCCGCGGTCATCGCCACCCCGCTCGTCCTGGCGACCCGGGCGATCTGGGTCTACCCGGTCCTGCTCGCGGCGACGACCGTCATCGGGCTGGTCGCCTTCCACCGCCACGTCGGTGCAGGCCCGGACTGGTCTCCCCGCCCACTTCGCCGCAGCGTCGGCGAGCTGCGCGAGCAGGGGGGGACGGCCGCCATCAACCTCACGGCCACGGCATACGCCTCGACGCCGGTCCCGATCGCGACGTGGGCCTTTGCGGAGCAGGCCTCCTCGCGGCTGGCCTCGGCGGACACGGTCTACCGGCTCGGCCTCTTCACCGTGACGGCGATGGGCAACGCCTTCCAGGGGTGGACGCTCGAGGCGGGCGGGGCCATCCGGCGCCGCCGGCAGCGGGCCGCGATCCTCGCCCACACGGGCCTTGGCGTGGCCGGTCTCGCCGCCTTCGTGGGCCTCGGTCCGTGGGCCACCGGCCTGCTCTTCGGCGACGCCGTCGCGGCCACGCGCGAGGTCTGTGTGGCCTACGGCCTGTCCTTCTTGTGCATCGCCGCGAGCAGCCCCCTGATCCGCAACCTGCTCATCCCTGCGGGGCGGACCCGGCTCGTGCTCGGCTGGACCGCCGCCTCGGCCGCCGCCGGCCTCGCCCTGATGGCCGTCGCATCGCGGACCGACTCGGTCGCCGGGGTGGCCTTCGGGATGGCGCTCAGTGAGGCGGCGATGCTCCTCGGCCTGCTCGCGCCCGCCCTGCGGGTCCTGCGCGACGACGAGCTGGCGCCGTGACCGTCGACGGTGCCGTCGACCCGCCCGTCGACGCGGCCCTGGTCGTCGCGGTGATCGCCTGCCTGGAGCCGCGCGGGGGCCTCGTGCAGGTCGTCGTCGACCTGCTCCACCAGGTCGAGGCGGTCGTCGTCGTCGACGACGGGTCGGTGGGCGCCGCCGACGTCTTCGCCGCACTCGAGGCGGCGGGGGCGAGCGTGGTCCACCAGCCCAACGCCGGCATCGCCGCTGCCCTCAACGCCGGCATCGACCAGGCCCGACGAGGGTGTGCACCGGAGCTCGTCCTCACCCTCGACCAGGACTCCCGGCCGGCGCACGACTACGTCGAGCGGGCGGTCGGGACGTGGCGGGAGGCGACACGCCGGGGGGTGGCCGTGGCGTTCGTCGCCGCCGAGTCCTACAGCGGGCACCGCGCCCCGACCGACGGCGTCGTGCACGGTCTGGCGCGGGCGTTCGACCCGATGCAGTCGGGGTGGCTCGTGCCGGTCTCGACGTTCGACGCCGTGGGAGCCCTTGAAGAGGACCTCGTCATCGACGGCGTGGACTCGGAGTTCACCATCCGGTGTCGCACCCTCGGGCTCGACCCGGTCGTCGGTCCCGGCTGCGACCTCGAGCACGGCCAGGGCGAGCGGCTGCCGGCCGTCCTCCTCGGCCACCGGGTGGCGCTCGCCGGGCAACCGTTGTCCTGGAACCGGCACCCCCCGGTGCGGGTCTACTACATGGCGCGCAACGGCACGCTGCTCACCCGGCGGCACCTGCTGGCCCAACCGCGGTGGGTGCTGCGCCGGCTGGGGCAGGAGACCAGGGCCCACCTGCTCCGGCTGGCCTTCAGCCCCGACCGGGCGCTGCTGGCGCGGGCGATCGCGGCGGGGTGGCGCGACGGCCTGGCCGGCCGCACGGGCCGGATCGCTCCAGCACTGGGGCGTCGCCTGCGCGGTTGAGCGCCGCAGCCGCCGTCAAGGCTAGCGACCCTCGGCGTCGTCGACGGCCTCCGTGGTGCGGGCCATGGCCTCGTCGGCCGTGACCTCGTCGGACCCCCGGGCCCGACGGTGGCGCCACCACTCGTAGACCGCCGGCAGCAGCGAGACGAACACGACGAGGAGGATCGCGATGTCGAGCTTGTCCTGCAGCACGGGGAAGGCCGCGCCGAGGAAGTAGCCGAGCAGGGTGACGACGCCGACCCACAGGGCTGCGCCGACGGCCGACCAGGTGAAGAAGCGCCGGCGGTCCATCCGGCCCACCCCCGCGACGACGGTGATGAAGGTGCGCACGACGGGGACGAACCGGCCGATGACGAGCGCCTTGTTGCCGTGCTTGTCGAAGAACGCCGTGGTCTGGTCGAAGTACTGCCGCTTGAGGAACCGGCCGTCGCGGTGGTAGATCGACGGGCCCACCGCGCGCCCGATCTCGTAGCCCGAGACGTTCCCGAGGAACGCAGCGAGGAAGAGGGCCACGAGGGCGACGCCGAGGTTGATCTGGAGGGCACCGGTCGCGATGAACAACCCCATGGCGAAGAGCAGCGAGTCACCCGGCAGGATCGGGAAGAGCAGCCCGCACTCGATGAAGATGATCGCGATGCTGACCCAGATGAACTGGGTGCCGAACCGCTCGAGCAGGTAGTTGGGGTCCATCCAGACGGGACCGAGTGAGTGCATCACGGACCCCACGGTATGCCGTGCGGCCCCTTGCGCGGGAATTCCCCAGCGGTGGGGCGCAGCGTTCCTGGGCACATCCCCAGCCTGCGGGCGGGACTAGGTTGGCCGCGTGAGCGACCTGCATGACGTGCACCAGCCGGGCATCGGGCCCTGGGTGGGTGACCTGCCCGCCGGGGACCACTGGGATCTCGAGCTCCTGGCCGGGGGAGACCGCCGCAACGTCGAGGACCGCTACCGCTACTGGAGCCATGACGCGATCGTCGCCGACCTCGACACGACGCGGCACGACTTCCACGTGGCCGTCGAGAACTGGGGACACGATTTCAACATCGGGTCGGTCATCCGGACGGCGAACGCCATGGGGGCCAAGGCGTTCCACATCGTCGGACGGCGGCGGTGGAACCGGCGCGGGGCGATGGTCACCGACCGCTACCAGCACGAGCACCACCACCGCGACGTGGCCGACCTCGTGGCGTGGGCAGCCACCGCGGGAGGTGACGGGCACGGCATACCGCTGGTCGGCATCGACAACCTGCCTGGGTCACGCGCGCTGGAGACGCAGGACCTGCCGCGGGAGTGCGTCCTCGTCTTCGGCCAGGAGGGCCCGGGACTGAGCCCCGAGATGCAGCGGGCCTGCGACGTCGTCCTGCACATCACCCAGTTCGGGTCGACCCGCTCGATCAACGCCGGCGCGGCCGCGGCGATCGCCATGCACGCGTGGGTGCGGCGCCACGTGTTCGAGGGCTGAGCCAGGGGTCACGCGAGGTCGACGACCACCGGGGCGTGGTCGGAGGCGCCGGAGCCGGCTCGCTCGTGGCGGTCGATGAACGCGTGCTGGACCCGGGCCGCCAGTGACGGCGAGCCGAGGACGAAGTCGATGCGCAGGCCGCGGTTGCGCTCGAAGCGCTGCCGGAAGTAGTCCCAGTAGGTGTAGACGTCGGGGCCGGGCGTGTGCGGGCGCGTCACGTCGACGTAGCCGTCCTCGAGGAAGGCGGCGAACGCGTCCCGCTCCGGCCGGGTCACGTGGGTGCTCTTCGCGAACTGCGCCATGTCGAAGACGTCCTCGTCCAGCGGGGCGATGTTCCAGTCGCCCACGAGGGCGGTGTCCTCCGAGAGCCAGTCCTGCGCGCTCTCCCGCAGCCGGGCCAGCCAGTCCAGCTTGTAGGCGTAGTGCGGGTCGCCGACCTTGCGGCCGTTGGGGACGTAGAGCGACCAGATGCGCACGCCGCCGCAGAGCGCGCCGATCGCCCGCGACTCCGCGGCCACGGGGTCGCCGAAGCCGGGCATGCCCGCGAATCCCACCTGGACGTCCTCGATCCCGACCCGGCTGACCAGCGCCACGCCGTTCCACTGGTTGGTACCGGCGGCGGCGACCTCGTAGCCGAGGGACTGCAGGCCCATCAGGGGGAGCTGGTCCTCGCGTGCCTTGGTCTCCTGGAGGGCGAGCACGTCGATGTCGTGCCGTTGCACGAAGGCCTCCACGCGATCGATGCGGGAGCGGACGGAGTTGACGTTCCAGGTGGCGATGCGCACCCGGGCAGGCTAGACCACGGGGCGGGGCTCGGCTCTGGCCCGCAGGTGGTCGGGAGTCCGGTCATCGTTCCCCTTCAGGACACCCGAACCCGCCACCGCTACCGGGGGAGACGGCCCGGTGTCAGGCCTGCCTGTCCGTGGAAGGATGCGGGTGACAACCGGCCCCGTCTCGAAGGAGACCACCCATGCCCATCGCCACTCCCGAGGTCTACGCCGACATGCTCGACCGCGCGAAAGCGGGCTCGTTCGCCTATCCCGCGATCAACGTCTCGTCCTCGCAGACCCTCAACGCCGCACTCAGGGGATTTGCCGACGCGGGCAGCGACGGGATCGTCCAGGTGTCGACCGGCGGCGCAGACTACCTCTCCGGTCCGGGCGTCAAGAACATGGTCTCCGGCTCGCTCGCCTTCGCGGCCTACGCGCAGGAGGTGGCCGGGAACTACCCGGTCAACGTCGCGCTGCACACCGACCACTGCCCCAAGGACAAGCTCGACGGCTTCGTCCGCCCGCTCCTGGCCGCCTCGGCCGAGCGGGTCGAGGGCGGCGGCCTGCCCTGGTTCCAGTCGCACATGTGGGACGGCTCGGCCGTGCCGCTCGCGGAGAACCTCGAGGTCGCCCAGGAGCTGCTCGCCCTCGCCAAGGCCGCGCTCGTCATCCTCGAGATCGAGGTCGGGGTCGTCGGCGGTGAGGAGGACGGCGTCGAGGGCGCTGTGGACGAGAAGCTCTACACGACCCCCGCTGACGCGCTCGCGCTCGTCGAGGCCCTCGGTCTCGGTGAGAACGGCCGCTACCTCACGGCGCTGACCTTCGGCAACGTCCACGGCGTCTACAAGCCGGGCAACGTCAAGCTGCGCCCCGAGATCCTCAAGGCGGCCCAGGAGGCCATCGCGACGGCCAAGGGCCTGCAGGCTGGCGCCCGCCCCCTCGACCTCGTCTTCCACGGCGGGTCGGGCTCGCTGCCCGAGGAGATCTCGGCGGCGGTCGACTACGGCGTCGTGAAGATGAACGTCGACACCGACACGCAGTACGCCTTCACCCGTCCCATCGCCGGCTACATGCTCAGCAACTACGCCGGGGTCCTCAAGGTCGACGGCGAGGTGGGCAACAAGAAGCTCTACGACCCGCGCGCATGGGGCAAGGAGGCTGAGGCCGGCATGGCGGCCCGCGTCGTCCAGGCCTGCGAGAACCTGCGCTCCTCCGGGAAGGCGCAGGGATGACCGACAACCTGTTGGGTATGCCGCAGACGCTCCTTGCGCCTGATCCCGCGGCTGCCGAGCTGGCTGGCTCGGAGGACGGCGCCCTCGCGGCGGCGGTGCTGACCCGGGCCGCCTCCACGCACCCCACCTCGTCGTTGGCCTGGGCACTGCTCGCTGAGGCCGCCCTCGACGGCGACCGTCCGGTGGAGGCCTATGCCTACGCACGCACCGGCTACCACCGCGGACTCGACGCGCTGCGCAAGGCCGGCTGGCGCGGTCAGGGGCCGGTGCCGTGGTCGCACCAGCCGAACCGCGGCTTCCTGCGGGCGCTGGCGGCACTGACCCGGGCCGCCCGAGCCATCGGCGAGCGCGACGAGGAAGCGCGCTGTGCCGCCTTCCTGCGTGAGTCCTCCCGCGAGGCGGCCGACGTGTTGCAGGTCTGAGGGGCGGGGCCCCGGCGGTGCCGTCCGGGGAACGGAACCGCTTTCCCCCCGTTCCCCGACGGTCCTGCCCAGCCGTTGCGGCCCGGGACACCATCCCCCGATGGGTGCCCCGAGCCGCAGGAACATGAAATCACTCCTGGTCGGTTCGAGGTGGGGCATTTCCTGCCAATGGCCATAAGATGCCACGGGTGTCGCCCGATCCGTTCCCACCGCGCCGCCCCCGGCACCGTCCGGATCTGGTCGACGAGGACCCCCGGACGACGCTGGCCAGGGTGATCCGGGGCCAGGAGGAGCGCAACAGCGAGCACCGGACCGACCTCGCCGAGGCTCGCAACGCCCTCGCACGGCTGCAGCGCCTGAGCCTCGGCGGCTCGCCCGAGATGGCCCGGCTCACGGTGGAGGTGGCACCCCGCCTCATCCAGGACCTCCTCGCGACGACTTCCGGTCCAGTCCGCAACTGTGTCATCTCGCCGGGTGTCGGTGCGGCGCTCGACGACGACATGGTGGCTTTCGGCAAGCAGGTCATCAGCGCCGGACGCGAACAACGGGGGATCTACGACGCGTCGGTCCTCGACGACCCCCGGGCGCTGGACGAGATCAACGCCTGGGCTGCGGCCGGGGAGGTGCAACGGGTCAGCCCGTCGGTGGGCAGTGAGTTCGCCGTCTACGGAGACGCGGCCGTGGTCTCGGTGGAGACCTGGGGTGCGCCCGACTCCGACTACGTCGTCCTCCGTGACCCCATGCTCATCGCCGCCTTCAGCACCCTCTTCGACCTCGCGTGGGAGGCGAGCTACCCCTTCCCGTCGGCTCGTGCGGCGTCCGCCGGGGACGACGACGGGCCGCTGCTCGAGCTGCTCGCGCGCGGGCTCAAGGACGAGGCCATCGCCCGCTACCTCGGCTGGAGCCTGCGCACCGTCCGTCGTCGCGTTGCCCGGCTCATGGAGCACCTCGGCGCGCGAACACGCTTCCAGCTCGGGGCCGAGGCGGTCCGGTTGGGGCGCCTCCCGAGCGCCGGCCCCACGGCATACCCCGGGCAGTTGGGGCCGGGCAGCCGCAGCCGATAACCTGACGCAGCGCCGGGGCCTTCGGTGCGTGGAGGCAACGCAGCTGGAGGTGGCACAGATGCCCGCGATCGTGCTGGTCGGAGCCCAGTGGGGCGACGAGGGCAAGGGCAAGGCGACCGACCTGCTCGGCAGCAGCCTGGACTACGTCGTGAAGTTCAACGGCGGCAACAACGCCGGCCACACGATCGTCGTCGGCGAGGGTGAGCTGGCGCAGAAGTACGCCCTCCACCTGCTGCCGTCGGGCATCCTGACCCCCACCTGCACGCCGGTCATCGGCAACGGCGTCGTCATCGACCTCGCCGTCCTCTTCGAGGAGATCGACGGCCTCGAGGCCCGCGGCGTCGACACGTCCAAGCTTGTCGTCAGCGCCAGCGCCCACGTGATCACCCCCTACAACCGGGTGCTCGACAAGATCAACGAGCGCTTCCTCGGTTCGCGCAGGATCGGGACGACGGGCCGCGGCATCGGGCCGACCTACGCCGACAAGATGTCGCGCACGGGCATCCGCATCCAGGACCTCTTCGACGAGAACATCCTGCGCCAGAAGGTCGAGGCGGCCCTGTCCTTCAAGAACCAGGTGCTCGCGAAGATCTACAACCGACGCGCCGTCGAGGTCGACGAGGTCGTCGGCGAGCTGCTGTCCTACGTCGAGCGGCTGCGGCCGATGGTGTGCGACACGTCGCTGCTGCTCAAGGAGGCCCTGGACCGGGGCGAGACGGTGCTGCTGGAGGCCGGCCAGGCGACGCTGCTCGACGTCGACTTCGGGACCTACCCCTTCGTCACGTCGTCCAACGCGACCGCCGGGGGCGCGTGCACCGGCTCCGGGATCCCCCCGACCCGGATCGACAGCGTCATCGCCGTCCTCAAGGCCTACTCGACGCGGGTCGGCGAGGGGCCCTTCCCCACCGAGCTGCTCGACGAGATGGGTGAGTTCCTGCGCAAGACGGGCGCGGAGTACGGCACGACGACCGGTCGGCCGCGTCGGTGCGGTTGGGTCGACACCGTCGTCGGGCGCTACGCCACCCGGATCAACGGGGTCACCGACGTCGTCGTGACCAAGCTCGACATCCTCACCGGGCTCGACACGGTGCCCGTGTGCGTCGCCTACGACGTCGACGGCGTGCGCCACGACGAGATGCCGATCGGGCAGAGTGACGTCCACCACGCCAGGCCCATCTACGAGGAGCTGCCCGGGTGGTGGGAGGACATCTCCGGGTGCCGCACCTTCACGCAGCTTCCGGCCAACGCCCAGAGATATGTCCTGCGGCTCGAGGAGCTCATCGGCGCCCGGGTCTCGGCGATCGGCGTCGGCCCGCAGCGCGACGCGATCATCGAGCGGCACGACATGCGCCCCGCCCGATCCTCGACCACGCCCGCCCCCGCGTGACGACGCCCGGTCCGGCCGCCTTCCACATCCGCCCGTCCCGCGGGTGGCTCAACGACCCGAACGGGATGATCCACCACGACGGCCGGTGGCACGTCTTCTTCCAGCACAACCCGGCGGCGGCACGGCATACCGACATCCACTGGGGCCACGTCTCCAGCCCCGACCTCGTCTCGTGGACCGAGCACCCGGTGGCCTTCGGGCCGACGCCCGACGGTCCGGACGTCGGAGGCTGCTGGAGCGGAGTCTGTGTCGTCGACGGCGACCGGGTCGCGGCCGTCTACACCGGGATTGCCACCACGGCTCTCGACAGCACCGTGTGCCTGCGGTATGCCGCGGACGTCGGACTCGAGCGCTGGTCACCTCCCCTCGTCGTCGCCCTCCAGGAGGACGTCCCGGCGGAGGTGGGACTGCGCGAGATGCGGGATCCCGTCCTGTTCGACGCGCTGGGCCGCCGCTGGGCCATGCTCGGCGGCGGTCTCGCGGACGGCACCCCCGTGCTGCTGCTGTGGTCGTGCGACGACCTCGAGTCCTGGCGCTTCGAGCGGGTCTGGCTCTCGGGCACCGACCCCGTGCTCCAGGGGCTCGCCCCGGCCGAGATGTGGGAGTGCCCGCAGCTCGTCGAGGTCGACGGGTCGTGGGTGCTGCTCGTGTCGTTGTGGCGGGACAACCGGCTCGAGGGGACGGTCGCGGCCGTGGGGTCGATGGGGGTCGACGCCCAGGGGCGGCCGCAGCTGACGCTGCGCGATGGGGGTCGTGTCGACGAGGGTCGCGCGTTCTACGCACCGCAGGTGGCGCTCGACCCGGACGAACCGTGGCTGCTGGGGTGGGTCATGGAGGCCGGTGTGCCTGACGACGCCCCGAACGACGCGGTCGCCGGCTGTCTGACCCTGCCCCGCCGGCTGTCCCTGATCGACGATCGCCTTGTCTCGACAGCGGATCCGCGCACTCGGCGCCTGATCGGGCCGGTCGTGCCCAGCGATGGAGCCGTCCCCGCCTGCGCGCACCTCAGCGTCGACGACGGCGGGGCCACTCTCGTCGGGTCGCAGGGACCGGTCATGCTCCCGGCAGGCGCCGAGGCCTGGCTCGACGGCGACGTCGTCGAGGTCTACCCCGCTGACGGGGTGCCGGTCACGCTGCGGCACCCGATGACCTCACCCTGGGTGATCGCCCCCGGTGGTCGGGTCACGGTCCGGCAGGTCGTCACGGCCTGACGCTGAGCGACGAGCCCGACCGCTTGCGTCCGCCACGGTGGTGGCCCTGGCGACCGCGCTGCCGGACGCATGCTTCGTGACGGCGCTCAGCGCAGGACCGTCATCCGGTGGGCCGCACGGGTCATCGCCACATAGAGGACGCGCACCCCACCGGGGGACTCCTCGATGATCGCGGTGGGGTCGACGATGACCGTCGCGTCATACTCAAGACCCTTGGTCGACATCGGGTCGATGACCTGCACCCGTCCGCTGGGGTCGTCCGCCAGCCCGGCCAGGGCGGCTGCGTGGGCCTTCGGCGTGATGACGGCCACCGGCCCCTCGACGTCCTCGAGCAGCGGCTCGAGCGCGGCGACGACGGCCGCCCGCACGTCCGCCCCGATCGCCGTCTCCACCGGGTCGACCCCCGTCTCGCGCACGGCCCGGGGGATGTCGGCGTCGGGGACGTTGACCCGGATCAGGTCGGCGGCGTAGTCGAAGATCTCGCGGGCGTTGCGGTAGTTCGTGTCCATGTGGAAGAGCCGGCGCTGCTGGGTCCCGAAGGCCTCCTCCCGGGCGACCTTCGACTCCGCGGCGTCCGGCCACGAGCTCTGGGCGGCGTCACCGACGACGGTCCACGAGGCGTGGCGGCCCCGACGGCCCAGCATCCGCCACTGCATCGGCGACAGGTCCTGGGCCTCGTCGACCAGGACGTGGGCATACTCCCCGGACGCGCGCGCCGAAGGGCCCACGCCGACCTGCCGGACGCGACCCGTGAGCAGCCGCTCCATCGCGGTGGCCGGGGTCACGGTGTAGCCGCGCTCGACCGGGTCCGGGCGCGCGACCGGCTGGACCTCGGTCACCCCGTAGTCACTGAGGTTGTCGAGCTCCTCGACCTCGTAGAAGCCCCGCTCCTCCCGGGGCTGGTCCTGCACCGCGCCGAGGCGTCCGGCCAGGTCGTCGATCAGGGCGACGTCCGCCACCGACCAGGTGCCCGTGTCGAGGGCCTGCTGGATGGACTGGCGCAGGACGGCCGTGGCGCGTTGGTCGAGCACGCCCGTCGCGTAGCGCTGCAGCCGCTCAGCGTCGGCGAGCCAGAGCAGCACCTCGCGGGGGTCGACCTGCGGCCACCAGGCGGCCATGAACTTCTCGACGTCACGGTGGTCGACGAACCGGTCGACGAACTCCGCCCGGTCCGGGTGACCGCTCTCCTTGAAGGCGGCGTCCGCCAGCAGCTGCACGAGCGCGCCGTGGGCGAGGTTGCGCTGGTGCTGTCGCAGCGCCCTGGTGCGGACCTGTTCGAGGACGGGCCGGGTCAGCCGCAGCGCCCGCCCGGCCACGAAGACCCGCAGCTCGGTCGGACCGTCGGGCACGCCGTCGCGAGCCGCCCGGGCGAGCACCTGGCGGATCGCGAGGGACCCCTTGACCGCCGCCGCCTCGGGGTCGTCCAGCCGCTCGGTGCTGACCGCGTCGACGACGTCCCCGAGCGAGCGCAGCGTCACGGTGTCCTCGCCGAGCGACGGCAGGACCCGCTCGATGTAGGAGGTGTATGCCGCGGACGGCCCGACGACGAGGATGCCGCCGGACTCGTAGCGGCGGCGGTCGGAGTAGAGCAGGTAGGCAGCACGGTGGAGGGCCACGACGGTCTTGCCGGTGCCGGGACCGCCGGTGATCTCGGTGATGCCGCGGGCGGGGGCACGGATCGCCTCGTCCTGGTGGCGCTGGATCGTCGCGACGATGTCCCGCATCCGGGTGCCCCGACTGCGGGTCAGGGCTGCGAGGAGGGCGCCGTCCCCGACGACGACGAGGTCGTCGGGGGCATCGGCGACCATGAGGTCGTCCTCGATGCCGACGACGTCGGAGCCCTTGCACCGCAGCACCCGGCGGCGGAGCACGCCCAGCGGCTCGACGGGGGTCGCCCGGTAGAAGGGCGAGGCCGCCGGCGCCCGCCAGTCGATGACGAGCGGCTCGTAGTCGTCGTCACGGATGCCCAGCCGACCCACGTAGCGTCGCTCGCGCTCGGTGCCGCCCTCGGGCAGGTCGTGGTCGATGTCGAGCCGGCCGAAGACCAGGCCCTCGTACTGGCTCTCCAGGACGCCCCGTCGGCGGGCGGCGTGGAAGACGAGGGCGTCGCGCTCGAAGAGACCGGTCAGCTCCTCGTCGCGGGCCTCGCCGGTCCGGTCCGTCCGGCCGCGCGCCAGTCCGTCGGCCTCGACGAGGTCCGCTCGCACCCCCGCCTTGGCCAGCTCCTTGTAGACGAGGTCTACGTGGGCCTGCTCGACGGCGATCTCGTCGGTCACCTGTGCTGCTGTCGCCTTCGTGCTGTCCGAACCGGTCACAAGCTCCGCCTGGTCGTCGCTGGTGGTCACTCCACAAGGAACGAGGAAGTCTAGTCTGACGGGGTGTCCGTGCCCGCCACCCGTCCCCCCACCGGCGAGCCCCTGGTCGGCAGGGTCGTCCGGCTCGACCCGATGTCGGTTCACGACGCCCCCGGTCTGTTCGCGGTCTTCGCCGACCCCGCCGTCTACGCGCAGGGCTTCCGGATGCTGGAGCCGTTCACCGAGCCGGCCCAGGCGGAGCGTCTCGTGGCGGCCTACCGGGCCGCGCGACCCGGCCGCACGGCATACACGCTGCGGTTGGTCGCGGACGGCGACCTCGGGCGTGCGGGCGCGGTCGTGGGCACCTCCTCGCTCGGGGACGTCGACGTCGTGAACCAGCAGGTGCACCTGGGGTGGACGACCTACGGCTCGCGGTGGTGGGGGACGGCCGTCAACCCCGAGGCCAAGCTGCTCCTGCTGTCGCACGTCTTCGAGGACTGCGGGTTCGGGCGGGTGAGGATCCAGACCGACGTCGTCAACGAGCGGTCGCAGGCGGCGATCCTGCGGCTCGGGGCCGTGCGCGAGGGCGTGCTGCGACGGCTGGTGCGCCGGGCCGACGGGTCCTGGCGCGACACGGTGGTCTACAGCATCCTGCGGGACGAGTGGCCGGGGGTGCGGGCCGGCCTCGAGGCACGTCTCAGAGCCACCCCCGGTGCACGGCCTGCACGCCTGCCTGGAACCGGGTCTCCGCACTGAGCCGGTCCATCAGCGACCTGATCCGCCGCTCGACGGTGCGCTGGGAGACGCCGGACTGACGGGCGATCGAGGCGTCGGGGACCCCTGCGGCCATGAGGCGCAGGATCGTCGCGTCCCGCGGGTCGAGGTCGGTGGGGCGCGTGCCCCTGGTCATCGGCGCCGCGAGCTCCCAGATCCGGTCCACGAGCGCCAGCGCCGAGGTGACGACCCCCCTGGTGCGCAGCAGGATGCCCTGCGGCCCGCCGTCGGTCGACGACCACTCGAGGAGGCAGGCCGTCGAGTCCGCCACGACGACGGTGACCGGCACCCGGGCGAGGAAGCGTTGCTGTTCGCCACCCTCGACCCTGGCCCCGAGCACGTCGATGGCCCCCGGCAGATCGAGAACCTGGGTGTCCCAGACGGTGCGCATCGTCAGGGTCTGACCCTCGGCGCCGATGCTCGGCTCGCGGTGCGACTCCAGCGGCGACCTCAGGAGGTCACGGGTGCGCTCGCTCATCGAGCGGATCGAGACGATGCTCGTGCTGGCCGCGGCGACGATGAGGTTGCTCTGCGCACCGACCTCGGCGAGGTCGCGCAGGACCGTGACACCCGCGTCCGGGCTGCCCTCCCGCGTGCGGGCGTTGTAGTAGACCTGCGTCAGCTCGTGGGCCGCGGCCCGCACCTGCCTGGCCCGCCGCTCGAGGTCGAGGGCGTGGTGGGGGATGGAGGTCAGCGGGGGAGGGACCTCGATGCCACCCGACGGGCCGAGCTCGATCAGCCGCTGGTCGTTGAGGATCGTGAGGACGGGGTCGAGCGTGGCGGCCGGGATGCCCTGGGCGATCAGCAGCTCGCGGCTGGGCCGTTCCATCCGGAGCAGGGCGAGGTAGACCCGGGTCGCGGCGCTCTGGATCCGGCCGTCCACGAGGGTGCCGGAGAGGGCGCTGAGGAGGTTCTCGGGCAACATGGACACCAGCGACTCCTCGGGGCAGCGGCATGGGCCGAAACCGTGGCGGATTGCCGACACTGACCCTACTCCGACATGACAGGGCTTTACTCCCGGGCGAGGATTTGTCATCGTTGGGGATGTCGGTCAAGACCGACACACCGACGCGCGGTGCTCCCGGGTGAATGTCCCCCCTGCCTCCCGGGAGCGCCGCGTTCGTCGTCCCGGTACACCCCCTAGGCTGGCCGACGTGCTCGTCCTCGTCCTTGGTTCCGGTGCGCGCGAGCATGCCCTCGTGCGGACCCTGCTCGCCGATGACGGCGTCTCGGCAGTGATCGCCTGCCCGGGCAACCCGGGCATCGAGACGCTCGCGCGGTGCGTGCCCCTCCCGGACGGCGCTGATCTCACGGACGGGGCCGCCGTCGTGGCGCTCGCCCGTCTGCACGAGGTGGACCTCGTCGTGGTCGGCCCAGAGGCGCCGCTGGTCGCGGGGGTGGCTGACGCCCTGCGTGAGGCGGGGTATGCCGTGTTCGGCCCCTCTGCCGCGGCGGCTCGCCTCGAGGGGAGCAAGGCCTTCGCCAAGGAGGTCATGGCCGAGGCGGAGGTCCCCACGGCCATGGCCCACGTCTGCACCACCGCCCTGGAGGTCGAGGAAGCGCTCGACGCCCTGGGGGCGCCGCACGTCGTCAAGGAGGACGGGCTCGCTGCCGGGAAGGGCGTCGTCGTCACCGCCGACCGCGCGGTCGCGCTCGAGCACGCCCGCACCTGCCTCGAGCGGGACGGTGGCACGGTCGTCGTCGAGGAGTTCCTCGACGGCCCGGAGGTCTCGGTCTTCTGCGTCACCGACGGCGTCACCGTGCTCGCCCTCCCGCCGGCCCAGGACTTCAAGCGCGTCGGTGACGGCGACACCGGCCCCAACACTGGTGGCATGGGCGCCTACTCACCGCTCGACTGGGCACCGGCCGGTCTCGCCGCCGACGTCGTCGCGCGGGTGGCACAGCCCACGATCGACGAGATGCGCCGCCGCGGGACGCCGTACGTCGGGGTCCTCTACGTCGGGCTCGCGCTCACCCCCCGGGGCCCTCGGGTCATCGAGTTCAACTGCCGGTTCGGTGATCCCGACGGTCAGGTGTCGATCGCCCGGCTCCGGTCCCCCTTCGGCGGGCTCCTCCACGCGGCCGCCACGGGCCGGCTCGACGACTACGGTCCGCTGCGTGTCAGCCCGGAGCACGCGGTCACCGTCGTCGTCGCGGCGCAGGGCTATCCTGCCGCCCCGCGCACGGGCGACCCGGTCACCGGTCTCGACGCGGCGGCGCAGGTCGAGGGGGCGTGGGTCCTGCACGCAGGAACGCGGCGCGACGAGGCGGGCCGGCTCGTCTCGGCCGGCGGCCGCGTCGTCGGGGTCGTCGCGACGGGTGAGTCCCTCGCGGCGGCGCGGGCCACGGCATACCGGGCCGTCGACCTGATCGGCCTCGAGGGCTCCCACCACCGCACCGACATCGCCCGGGCCGCCGACCGTGGCGAGGTCCACCCCGGAGGCACCGGGCATGGCTGACCTGCCCGGCTACCACCCCGTCTACTCCGGCAAGGTCCGCGACCTCTACGCGCCGCTGGACGACGCGGGGGTGGCTCGAGGCGACCAGCTGCTCCTCGTCGCGTCGGACCGGATCTCCGCCTACGACGTCGTCCTCGACACCTCGATCCCCGACAAGGGCGTGGTGCTCACCCAGCTGTCGCTGTGGTGGTTCGAGCAGCTCGAGGACCTCGTCCCCAACCACGTCATCTCGACCGACGTGCCCGCCGCCGTGGCCGGCCGGGCGGTCCTCGTCCGGCGGCTCGAGATGGTCCCCGTCGAGTGCATCGCCCGGGCCTACCTCACCGGGGGAGGGCTGGAGGAGTATGCCCGGGTGGGCTCCGTCTGCGGGGTGCCCCTGCCGGAGGGGCTCGTCGACGGGTCGCGGCTGCCGGAGCCGATCTTCACCCCGACCACCAAGGCCTCCCTGGGGGAGCACGACCTGCCGATGAGGGTCCACGAGGTCGACGCCCTCATCGGCGCCGGGCTGCGCTCGCGCGTCGACGACCTGACCCGTCGGATCCTCGCGCGGGGCAACGAGATCGCCGCCCGGCGGGGCATCCTCATCGCCGACACGAAGGTCGAGTTCGGTCTCGACCCGGCAGCCGGTACCGGCAGCGGCGAGCCGGGCGTCGTCCTCGCCGACGAGGTGCTCACGCCGGACTCGTCGCGGTTCTGGCCGGCCGAGCGGTGGGAGCCGGGGCGCCAGCAGGACTCCTACGACAAGCAGTTCGTGCGCGACTGGCTGACCTCGCCGGCCAGCGGGTGGGACCGGCGCTCGGGCGAGGCGCCCCCGACCCTGCCCGACGAGGTCGTCGAGCGGACCCGGGCGAAGTACGTCGAGGCCTACGAGCGGCTCACCGGTCGCCGTTTCGGCTGACGGCTCGCGCGTGGGAGGCTGACGCGCATGAGCGACATGAGCGACATGAACCCCGGGCCGGGACCGCAGGACGGCGCGGCCGCGGGGAGTGGTGGGGACAGCCAGCACGACCCGGGCGTGCCCGGGCTGGCGCGTTTCAAGCTGCGTCAGCGGGTCACCCTCATGGTCAACCGCTACGAGATCCACGACGTCGACTCCGCCGGCAACGAGACCGGCCTCATCGCCTTCGCCGAGCAGAAGCGGATGGCCTTCAAGGAGCAGGTGACCTTCTTCTCCGACGCGTCCAGGACGCAGCCGGTCTTCGGTTTCACAGCGCGCAAGATCATGGACCTCAACGCGGTCTACGACGTCACCGACGCCGCGGGCCAGCCGATCGGGTGGTTCAAGAAGGACTTCGGGAAGTCCCTCATCAGCTCGACGTGGCACCTCGGCACCCCGGACGGCTTCCAGGGCACGGGCACCGAGCGCAACCGGACCATCGCGATCATGCGCCGGGTCTGGGACCTCATCCCCGTGGTCGGCGAGGTCTGGGTCCCATGGCTCTTCCACTTCGACTTCCGCGGCCCCGACGGGTCGGTCGTCCTCAGCAGCACCCGCAAGCCTGCCGTCCGGGACGTCTACGACGTCGAGGTCCCCAACGTCGGCGGGTGGCGCCTGGACTGGCGGGTCGCCGCGGCGATGGCCGTGGCGCTGGACGCGTTGCAGGGCCGCTGACCCGAGCCGATAACCTTGGGGGCACCGCGCCGCACTCTCTCCCGAGGAGCCCCCTGCAATGGGAAGCATCGTCGTCGACGTCATGCTCAAGCCCGAGATCCTCGACCCGCAGGGGCAGGCCGTCGCCGGCGCCCTCCCGCGGCTCGGTTTCGACGGGTTCACCGATGTCCGCCAGGGCAAGCGGTTCGTGCTCACCGTGGACGGCGACGTCACCGACGAGCACCTGGCCCGCGCCCGGGAGGCGGCGGACAGGCTGCTGAGCAATCCCGTCATCGAGGACGTCGTCGCCGTGCGTGTCTCTGTCGAGGCCGGCCCGGCTGCGGCGCGGGACGACTCGTGAGGATTGGGGTCGTCACCTTCCCCGGCTCGCTGGACGACCGTGACGCGGCCCGTGCGGTCCGGGCCGTCGACGCCGAGGCGGTGTCCCTCTGGCACGGAGACCGGGACCTCAAGGGCGTCGACGCGGTGATCCTGCCCGGTGGGTTCTCCTACGGCGACTATCTGCGCTGTGGCGCGATCGCCCGTTTCGCGCCGGTCATGGACGCCCTCGTCCCCGCGGCTCAGGGCGGGCTGCCGGTGCTCGGCATCTGCAACGGCTTCCAGGTGCTCTGCGAGGCACACCTGCTCCCCGGCGCCTTGGTGCGCAACGACGACCGCAGGTTCACCTGCGTCGACCAGCTGCTCCGGGTCGAGAACGCGTCGACGGCGTGGACGTCGGACTTCGTCGCGGGAGTCGAGATCACCATTCCGCTCAAGAACGGCGAAGGTGGCTTCGTCGCCGACGAGGCGACCCTCGATGCGCTCGAGGGGGACGGAAGGGTCGTCGTGCGCTACGCCGGTCGCAACCCCAACGGCTCCTACCGCGGCATTGCCGGCATCAGCAACGAGCGAGGCAACATCGTCGGTCTCATGCCGCATCCCGAGCACGCCGTGGAGACGGGTTACGGTCCGTCGACCGACGGTCTGCGCTTCTTCACCTCCGTCCTCAGCAAGGTGGTGTCCGCGTGAGCACGATCCCCAGCTCGCCGGCACACGCCTCTGGTGTCGACACGGTCGACGCGGCAGGGGCGACGCCTGACGTCACCCAGCCCTGGAGCGAGCTCGGCCTCAAGGAGGACGAGTACGCCTCGATCCGCGAGATCCTCGGCCGCCGACCGACGTCGGCGGAGTTGGCGATGTACTCCGTCATGTGGTCGGAGCACTGCTCCTACAAGTCGTCAAAGGTCCACTTCGCGCTCTGGGGCGAGAACACCACGGAGAAGATGCGCGAGAAGCTGCTCGTCGGCATCGGTGAGAACGCCGGCGTCGTCGACATCGGTGACGGCTGGGCGGTGACCTTCAAGGTCGAGAGCCACAACCACCCGTCCTACGTGGAGCCCTACCAGGGCGCGGCGACCGGCGTCGGGGGCATCGTGCGCGACATCATGTCGATGGGCGCCCGCCCGATCGCCGTGATGGACCCGTTGCGGTTCGGCAACATCCACCACCCCGACACCCAGCGCGTGCTGCCCGGGATCGTCGCGGGCATCGGCGGCTACGGCAACTGCCTCGGCCTGCCCAACATCGGCGGTGAGGTCGTCTTCGACGACTGCTACCAAGGGAACCCGCTCGTCAACGCCCTCTGTGTCGGGGCGATGCGCATCGAGGACATCCACCTCGCGTCGGCCAGGGGGGTCGGCAACAAGGTCGTCCTCTTCGGCGCCAGGACCGGCGGCGACGGCATCGGCGGGGTGTCGGTGCTGGCGTCGGAGACGTTCTCCGAGGGTGGACCGACGAAGCGTCCAGCCGTCCAGGTCGGCGACCCCTTCGCCGAGAAGGTCCTCATCGAGTGCTGCCTCGACCTGTATGCCGCGAAGGTCGTCTCCGGGATCCAGGACCTGGGCGGCGCCGGACTCTCCTGCGCCACAAGCGAGCTCGCCTCCAACGGTGACGGCGGCATGCGGGTCGAGCTGAGCTCGGTGCCGCTGCGTGACGCCTCCTTGCGGGTCGAGGAGATCCTCATGTCAGAATCGCAGGAACGGATGATGGCCGTCGTCGAGCCCGCTCACCTCGAGAAGTTCCTGGCCATCACGCAGCGCTGGGACGTGGAGGCGAGCGTCATCGGCGAGGTGACCGAGGGCGACCGGCTGGTCATCACGTGGCGCGGTGAGGTCATCGTCGACGTCCCGCCGCGGTCGGTGGCCCACGACGGGCCGGTCTATGACCGCCCGCTGGCGCGACCGGCATACCTCGATGTGCTCGTCGAGGACGACTCGAGCGACCTGGCCCGGCCGCGGACCGGGGCTGAGCTGCGGGCGACGCTGTTGACGATGCTCGGCAGCCCGAACCTGTGCGACATGTCGTGGGTGACGCAGCAGTACGACCGCTATGTGCTCGGCAACACGGCCCTGGCGATGCCCGACGACGCGGGGGTGGTGCGGGTCGACGACGAGACCGGGCGCGGGGTCGCGATCTCGACCGACTGCAACGGCCGGTTCGCCAAGCTCGACCCCTACGTCGGGGCGCAGCACGCGCTGGCCGAGGCCTACCGCAACGTGTCGACGGCCGGCGCCTCGCCGCTGGCCGTCACGGACTGTCTCAACTTCGGCTCCCCCGAGGACCCGGGCGTCATGTGGCAGTTCCGCGAGGCGATCCGGGGGATCGCCGAGGGCTGCAAGCAGCTCGGGATCCCCGTGACCGGCGGCAACGTGTCGTTTTACAACCAGACCGGGGACGTCGCGATCCACCCGACGCCCGTCATCGGGGTGCTGGGTGTCATGGCGGACGTCTCGAAACGGACGCCGTCGGGGTTCCGGACCGACGCCGCGCCGATCTTCCTGCTGGGGGCGACCCGGGACGAGCTCGACGGCTCCGAGTGGGCGCACGTCGTGCACGGGCACCTCGGCGGACGCCCCCCGGCCGTCGACCTCGCCCACGAGCAGCGGCTTGGTTCGGTGCTCGTCCGGGCTGCTGAGTCGGGCCTGCTGGACGCGGCCCACGACCTCTCGCAGGGAGGTCTCGCGCAGGCGCTGGCCGAGTCGGTGCTGCGGCACGGCGTCGGGGCGCGGGTGTCGTTGGCAGAGCTGGGCGTTGGTGCCTTCACGGCCCTGTTCTCCGAGTCGGCGGGCCGTGCCATCGTGTCCGTCACACCTGGCTCCGAGGCCGCCTTCCTCGCCCTCGTCGGTGAGGCGGCGCCGCTCTGGCGTCTCGGGGAGGTCGACGACAGCGTCGACGGGCTGGTGGTCGGCGGTGAGTTCGCGATCGACCTCGAGACCCTGCGCCGGACCCACACCGAGCTGATGCCGTCGGTCTTCGGTCACTGACCGTCGTCCTGCGTCCCCCCATGACTGTGCCTCAGGTGCGTCGCCACGACCGGAGGCGGGGCGGCTCCGGCGAGGAGGCGCCGTCGTCGGCGAAGGGTCGGGCCCCGGCGGCCATCCGGTTCAGGGTCGCCCCCGACTGCACTCCGGTCGGGAAGGCGGACCGCGTCACCTCGCGGCGCAGCGCCTCGACGTCGAGCCCGCCCCGGCCGGCCACCAGCACGGCGTTGCCGAACCGCTTGCCCTTGAGCACCTCGTGGGTCGCGACGAGCGCGGTGTCCCGGAAGCGCGTGGTCTGCACAAGTGAGGCGAGCACCCGTGCCACGTAGCGCAGTCCGGGCTCGTCGCTGAGGTTGAGCAGGACGACGCCATCTGGTCGAAGCACCCTCGCGACGTCTGTCAGGTATGCGGTGGTGGTCAGCTCGGCGGGGACCCGGCCCCCGGCATACGCGTCGATGACGACCACGTCGGCGCTCCTGTCGGCGAGCTGGCCGACCCCGGCGAGCCCGTCGATCGGGCGGACGCGGATCCGGTGCCGGCGGGGGAGCGGGAGCTCACGGCGCACGAGCTCGGTCAGGGCCGCGTCGGGCTCGAGGACGATCTGCGGTGACCCGGGGCGGACGTGGTTGACGTATCTCGCGAGGGTGAGGCCGGCCCCGCCGACGTGGGTCACCGCGAGGAGACCAGCGGGAAGGATGTCGATGACGTGAGCGAAGTGCTGCACGTATTCGAAGGCCAGCAGCTGCGGGTCGTCGTGCTGCACGTGGGACTGGGGCGAGCCGTCGAGCATGACCGTGACGCCGCCCCGGTCGTCGGCAACAAGGGCGAAGCGCTCCGCCCCCGCCGCCTCGCGGTCCCGCTCCCTGGCCGACACCACACCAGCCTAGAGCGGGCGCGGGCGTCGGTTAGGGTCGCCACGTGCCGGCCCATCTCGTCATCTTCGACTGCGACGGCGTCCTCGTCGACTCAGAGCGCCTGGCCGTCGACATCGACGTCCGGGCGCTGGCCGCCCTGGGGTGGACGATCACCCGCGGCGAGGTCATCCGCCGCTTTCTCGGACGGTCCGAGCCCGATGTCCTGCGCGAGATCGCGGACCACCTCGGCCGGCCCCTGCCGCCCGGGTGGGAGGAGCACTGGGCGGCGGAGTACCGGCGCGCGTTCGACGAGGGGCTCGAAGCCGTCCCCGGCGTGTATGCGGCCGTGAGCAGCATCGTCGCACAGGGGTATGCCGTGTGTGTCGGCTCAAGCGGCGGTCACGAGAAGATCCGCCGCAACCTGAGCAGGACGGGGCTGCGGGGGCTCTTTGCCGAGGACATCTTCAGCGCGTCCGACGTCCGGCGGGGCAAGCCGGCACCGGACCTCTTCCTCCTTGCCGCCAGGACGATGGGGTTCGACCGAGCCGACTGTGTCGTCGTCGAGGACAGCCAGTACGGCGTTGCGGCGGCGCGGGCGGCCGGGATGCGGGTCGTCGGGTTCGCCGGCGGAGTGACGCCCAGGACGCAGCTCGAGGCCGCCGACGCGGTCATCATCGACATGGCGGAGCTCGTCCACGCGGTCGACCGGCTGACCGCGCCGGCGCCGCGCACCTAGGCTCAGTCCATGAGATTCGGCCTCACCATCCTGCCCGAGACGCGGTGGACCGAAGCTGCCCCGAGGTGGCGGGCGGCGGAGGAGCTCGGTTTCGACCACGGCTGGACCTACGACCACCTCGTCTGGGCGGGCCTGCCCGACTCGCCGTGGTTCGGGACCACGCCGACCCTGACGGCTGCGGCGATGGTGACGTCGACGATCCGGCTCGGCACCTTCGTCACCTCGCCGAACTACCGCCATCCCGTCACCCTGATGCGTGACCTGCTCGCCCTGGACGACATCTGCGGGGGCCGGTTCACGCTCGGTCTCGGGACGGGCGGCGACCTCGACGCCCGGTTGCTCGGCGGCCCGGACCTCACGGTGAGGCAGCGGGTCGACCGCTTCCACGAGTTTGCCGAGCTGCTCGATGCCCTCCTGACCCGTGACCACGTCGACGCCGACGGCAGGTGGTTCCGCGCCGTCGATGCGCGCACGCTTCCCGGGCCTGTCCAGCAGCCGCGGATCCCGTTCGTCATGGCCGCCAACGGTCCGCGCTCGCTGCGCCTCGCCGCGCGACTCGGGCAAGGGTGGGTGACCTACGGCAGCAGACGCGACACCGAGGAGGAATGGTGGGTGACGTTGCGCGACCTCACGATCCACCTCGATCATGCCCTCGCCGCGGAGGGGCGCGACGCCGCGGTCTTCGAGCGGCACCTCAACCTGGACGGCGGCGGGTGGTATGCCCTGGAGAGCGTCGACCGATTCGAGGACATGGTCGGGCGCGCAGGGGACTTGGGGTTCACCGATGTCATCACCCACTGGCCGCGACCGGAGTCGCCCTACCAGGGTTGCCTCGCCACCCTGGAATCCGTGGCGACAGAGGTGATCCCCCGACTCAGGACGTGAGGCCTGGCCGGGCCCGGCGTCAGGGACGAGCCTTGTCCTCGCTGCGGCGCCCGTGCCGTCCCGGCATACCCTTGCGCCGTCAGTGACACGATGAGCGGGTGCCCCCTCGTCGCCGGATCGATCCCATCGAAGGACGGGCGGCGCTGGCGACGTGTCGGGAGGCCGACTGGGACGTGTCCTCGACGCCGCGTGCGACGGTGGCGACAGCGGTGCGCTACACCCTCGAGGAGCTGGCCGTGCGTCACCCGGGTCGATCCGTGGAGGTGCGCGTGCCGCCGTTCGCGGCAGTGCAGTGCATCGAGGGACCGACACACAAACGCGGCACCCCGCCGAACGTCCTCGAGACCGACGCGGGCACCTGGCTCTCGCTGGCGACCGGCGTCCTCCCCTGGTCGCGGGCGCTCGACTCGGGGGCGGTGCGGGCCTCGGGACAGCGTGCCGACCTCTCCGCACAGCTGCCCCTCTCCGGGGTCTGAGCGGGCTCCTGCGAGAGGCCCTCACCCCATCGCATATCCTGAGGTCGTGACTACCAGAGAGCGGCGGCGCAGCCCGAACTTCAAGCGCTTCATCATCACCGGGGCGCTCCTGGGCTTCCTCGCAGGGTTCATCGTCTCCGTGATCGGCGACCCGGCGCCGTCCTACGGGGGGGGCTCCCAGCTGGGTTACCTCGGCGTGATGGGTGCCGCGCTCGGTGCCCTGGTCGCAGGCTTCGTGGGCGTGCTCGTCGACCGCCGTCAATGAGGAGTCACTGAGGGGCCTGCGCCGGCGGGGGTGGGCCGGTGCCGGGCGTCGTGCCTGTGGGAGACTGGCCCCGTGGCACGCGGCGACGGCAGACTCTCGCACGATCTCAACCCCGACGAGAAGGGCCCGCAGGACGCCTGCGGTGTCTTCGGAGTGTGGGCTCCGGGCGAGGATGTCGCCAAGCTGACGTACTTCGGGCTCTACGCACTGCAGCACCGCGGCCAGGAGTCGGCCGGCATCGCCACTGGTGACGGTGAGAAGATCCTCGTCTACAAGGACATGGGCCTCGTCAGCCAGGTCTTCGACGAGGCCGCCCTGAGCTCGCTGCGCGGCCACATCGCCATCGGCCACACCCGCTACTCCACCACCGGTGGTTCGACGTGGGAGAACGCCCAGCCGACGCTCGGGGGGCTGGGCGACTCGAGCGTGGCCCTGGCCCACAACGGCAACCTCATCAACACGGTCGAGCTGCGCGACCTCGTCACCGAGCGCCTCGGCGTCGCGGCGGGCAGGCGGGGCGAGCTCGGCCGGGGCAACACCTCCGACACGGCCCTGGTGACCACGCTTCTCGCCGCGGACCAGGACCGCAGCCTCGAGGCGAGCGCACTGGAGATCCTCCCGCTGCTCAAGGGCGCCTTCTGTTTCGTCTTCATGGACGAGAACACCTTGTATGCCGCGCGGGACCCTCACGGGGTGCGCCCCCTCGCGCTGGGGAAGCTCGAACGCGGGTGGGTCGTGGCGTCCGAGACCGCGGCCCTGCAGACGATCGGCGCGAGCGTCGTGCGCGAGGTCGAGCCGGGTGAGCTGGTCGTCATCGACGAGAACGGCCTGCGCACGCACCGGTTCGCGGAGCCGACGCCGAAGGGGTGCGTGTTCGAGTACGTCTACCTCGCCCGCCCGGACGCGGTGATCCGGGGCCGGGTGGTCCACGAGGCGCGCGTCGCGATGGGCGCGCGGCTGGCGCGGGAGCACCCGGTCGAGGCCGACCTCGTCATCGGCGTACCCGAGTCGGGTGTCCCCGCCGCGGTGGGCTACTCCCAGGAGTCGGGGATCCCCTTCGGGCAGGGATTCGTCAAGAACGCCTATGTCGGCCGCACCTTCATCCAGCCGTCGCAGACCCTGCGCCAGCTCGGGATCCGGCTCAAGCTGAACCCCCTCGAGCACACCATCCGGGGCAAGAAGCTGGTCGTGGTGGACGACTCGATCGTGCGCGGCAACACCCAGCGGGCCCAGGTCCGGATGCTCCGCGAGGCGGGGGCTCTCGAGATCCACGTCAGGATCTCGAGCCCGCCGGTACAGTGGCCGTGCTTCTACGGCATCGACTTCGCCACGCGCGCCGAGCTGATCGCCACCGGTCTCGGGGTGGAGGAGATCCGGGCCTCCATCGGGGCCGACTCGCTCGGCTACATCTCCGAGGAGGGCATGCTCGCCTCGACCGAGCAGCCGCCGAGCGAGCTGTGCACGGCCTGCTTTACGGGGACCTACCCGATCGAGCTCCCCGAGGACGGCCGGATCGGCAAGCACATTCTCGAGACCCTGCCGATCTCGGTCCGGACCGGTCACGACTCGAGCATCGACCTGGAGTCGCAGGACGGGCACGGTGGACATGACGGCAGGCGCAGCGATGCCGACGGCGTCCCGATGGGGGTCGCTGGCGGCGCCGAGAACGCCCTCCTGCATCCCTGAGTAGCCAGATCACCTCCCCGCCACCCCCACCTCCCCCCACCTCGTGTGTGGAGGTATATCCGAGACGTCTAGCGCTCGGATATACCTCCACCCAGGGGGTGGTTGTCCACAGGACGTGACGTGGTTCGGTCCCGGCCGGTCAGGGTCGGGCATCGTTGTGCAGATGAGCCCGCGTCGCCGATCTGCCGAAACGGTCGCTCGTGCCGAGGCTGATGCCAAGGACCGAGATGGCGTGATCAGCCGAGACGAGCTCAAGGCGTTGGGAATGGATCGTTTCGGCATCCGAGCCCAGGTCGACCGCGGCCGGTGGCGGCGGCACGGCCGACAGACCGTGAGCACGCACACGGGCGAGCTGTCCGAACGGGCGCAGTGGTGGCGTGCGATCTACGAGCTCGGGCCGAACATTGCCGCCTTGGACGGGGTCACTGCGCTGAGGGCGGCTGGGGTCAAGAACCTGGATGCGGACCAGATCCACGTCTCCCTCCGGCATGCCAGCCGGCCCCTTCCCGTGGTGGGTGTTCGCGTGCACCAGGTCAGGTCCTGGGACCCGAAGCAGGTCATTGACGCAGGAGTTCCTCGGGTTCGCCCGGCGATCGCCGCCCTGCGGTCCGCATACTGGGCGGTCTCCGATCGACAGGCAGCGCTCTTCCTGTGCGTCGTCGTCCAGCAGCGGATCGTCTCGGCCGACATGTTGAGGACGCAGCTGCATGTGGTCCACGGGCGACGCCGTCGGGCTTTCATCCACCGCGTCGTCGACGACCTGCTCGACGGAGCCCAGTCCCTCGGTGAGCTCGACTTCGCGTCGATGTGTCGAGCGCGCGGGCTGCCGGAGCCGACGCGACAGGCGGTGTGCTCGGGGCCCAACGGACGGATCTACCTCGACGTCCGGTGGGACGGGCTCGGGCTCGTCGTCGAGATCGACGGAGCGCAGCATCGGCAGGGGCTGGCCGTGACCGAGGACAACCTGCGGCAGAACTCCGTGGCCCTGACGAGCGATGTCGTCCTGCGCATCGACCTCATCGGACTGCGGATCGAGGCTCAACGATTCATGGACCAGGTCGATGAGGCGCATCGGGTGCTGGCCGGACGCCGCAGCGCGTGAGCCCCCCCGATTGAGTTTGGGTGGAGGTATATCCGAGCCGTCTAGCGCTCGGATATACCTCCACCCAGAACTCGGGGGCATCGGGGGGATCGGGGGGAGGGGAGGGGCGCCGATAGGCTGAGACACGTGACGAACGAGGCGCCCATCACCTATGCCGACGCAGGCGTCGACGTCGAGGCGGGCGACAAGGCGGTCGAGCTGATGAAGGCCGCCGTGCGGCGCGCCCAGCGACCCGAGGTCCTTGGCGGGCTCGGGGGCTTCGCCGGCATGTTCGACGCGAGCGCCCTCGCCCGGATGACCCGGCCCGTCCTCGCCACGTCGACCGACGGCGTCGGCACCAAGGTCGCCATCGCCCAGGCCCTCGACCGGCACGACACGATCGGCTTCGACCTCGTCGGCATGGTGGTCGACGACATCGTCGTGTGCGGCGCCGAGCCGCTCTTCATGACGGACTACATCGCCACCGGCAAGGTCGTGCCTGAGCGGGTCGCCGCCATCGTGTCGGGCATCGCTGCTGCGTGCGAGCAGGCGGGCGTCGCGCTCATCGGCGGTGAGACGGCCGAGCACCCCGGCCTGCTGGAGGCTGACGAGTACGACGTCGCGGGTGCCGCCACCGGTGTGGTCGAGCACGCCGACATCCTGGGCCCCCACCGTGTGGTGAGCGGCGACGTCGTCATCGGCCTCGCCTCGAGCGGCCTGCACTCCAACGGGTACTCCCTGGTGCGCAGGGTCATCGCCTCCGCAGGCTGGCGGCTCGAGCGCGACGTCCCCGAGTTCGGTCGCACCCTCGGCGAGGAGCTCCTCGAGCCGACCCGGGTGTATGCCGCGGACCTCATGGCGCTCATCGCCGCCGACGGCGTCGACGTCCACGCGCTCAGTCACGTCACCGGCGGCGGGCTCGCCACCAACCTGGCCCGGGTCCTGCCCATCGGGATGCTGGCGAGGGTGGACCGCGCCACGTGGACGCCCCCGCCCGTGTTCTCCACCATCGCTGCCCTCGGCCGGGTCCCCCGATCCGACCTCGAGCGCACCCTCAACATGGGCGTCGGGTTCGTCGCCGTCCTGCCGGCCGCTCAGGCGGGACTGGCCATCGAGCTGTCCGAGGCCCGCGGCATACCGGCGTGGGTGATGGGCGAGGTGAGCGCGGAGCAGGATGCCACACCGGCGGCCGGCATCGAGGTGGTCCGGGGCGCGAAGGGCGTCATCGGCGGCGCCGTGCAGGTCGTCGGGGCACATCCCGCGACCTGAGGTCACCCGCGCGGCGCGGGTCAGACCCCGTGCGTCGAGTCCGGCCAGTGCAGACCACGCTGCCCCAGGCGGACCCACCCGTCCCGACCACCCGGGCCGGGTCGGAGCTCACGCTCCTGCGCAGCTGGCTGGACTTCCACGGCCAGACCCTGCGCTGGAAGGTCGGCGGCCTCACCCCCCAGCAGGCGGCGACGGCGAGCGTCGACCCGTCGGGGCTCAGCCTGCTCGGGCCGGTCCGCCACCTCACCGACTGCGAGCGGTGGTGGTTCCGGGTCGTGGGGGGCGGGCGGAGCGACCTCGAGGAGATCTTCCCCGAGGAGGGGGAGGACCTGCTGCACGCGAGCGCAAAGGACGCGTTCGACGACCTTGCACGGTTCGAGGAGGAGGACGCTGCGGCCGATGCCGTCCTCGAGCGCGCCGACCTCGACGCGCAAGCGGTCCCGCCCCGGTACGGAGACGACGTGCTCGATGCGCTGGGTGCTCGTCAAAAGGTCGAGGAGCATGCGCGACACAACGGTCACGCCGACCTCATGAGGAAGCGCATCGACGGGGCTACCGGCGACAGATGACCGACGTCAGCCCCGTCGAGGCGGCGCCCTCACGAGCGGAGCCAGCGTCACCGCTCGCCCGAGGCCCACTTCCCGTACTCGTCGTACTCCCCGCCATCGGCGGGGGCCCACTCCTCCTTGTCGACGTCGGAGCTGCGCTCCGGCTCTCGCCGCGTCGTCGTGGACCCGTGCAGTTCTCGCTCAAGCGCGCTCAGGTCAGTGTTGGGAGACGAGTACTTCAACTCCCGAGCCACCTTGGTCTGCTTGGCTTTCGCCCGGCCGCGCCCCATGGCGTGACCCCCTCATGCGTCTGCCGGGTCAGCATCACTCAGGTCGCAGGACCGAGGGTCCTTCGACATTCGCGGAGCGAGCCCGGGAATCGTGTGTATTCGTAGGGCTAACGCTACCTCAGGCCCGGAGGTTCTGCGTAGCCGACTCCCGCAACGCCGGCGACCGGACCGCGCGACGGCCCGGGCAACCACATCCCGCCCGGCGACGCCGAGGCCATCCGCTCCTCGGCGAGCTGGTTGGCGGCCTCTGCCGAGGTGATCCCGCGCTCGTCGGCCGTCCGTAGGACGCGCTTCGTGGCCTCGAAGATCCCTGCGGTCCGGCCCCTGGCCCGCTCGAAGTCGAACCCGTCCAGCTCGTCGGACACCTGGATCACCCCGCCGGCGTTGACGAGGAAGTCCGGCGCGTAGGTGACTCCCCTCTCCCGCAGTCGCTCGGCGGTGCCGCCCGGCCCCTCGGTCACCAGCTGGTTGTTGGCGGCGCCGCAGACGATCCGGGCCCTCAGCCTCTCCACGGTGGCCGCATCGAGGGCCCCGCCGAGCGCGCAGGGTGCATAGACGTCGACGTCCCCACTCGCCAGCTCCTCGACGCTGCTCACCACCGTGACCTGCGGGTGATCGGCCACGAGGGCCGCCAGCGCCTCCTGCCTGACGTCCGTCACGACCACCGAGGCCCCGTCGTCGAGCAGGTGGCGGGTCAACAGCCGGCCCACCTTGCCCACGCCAGCGATGCCGACCGTGCGGCCGCGCAGGGTCGGCTCGCCCCACACGTGCCCGGCGCTGGCGCGCATCCCCTCGTAGACCCCGTATGCCGTGAGCACGCTCGAGTCGCCCGCCCCGCCCCTCGCCTCGGATCGCCCCGTGGCGAAACGCGTGGTTTCGGAGACGACGTCCATGTCGGCGACGTAGGTGCCCACGTCGCAGGCGGTGACATAGCGCCCGCCGAGGCTCTCGACGAACCGGCCGTAGGCGCGCAGCAGCGCCGGGGTCTTGTCCGTGAGGGGGTCACCGATGATGACCGCCTTGCCACCCCCGTGGTCGAGGCCGGCGACGGCGTTCTTGTAGGCCATCGCCCTCGAGAGCCGCAACGCGTCCCCGAGCGCCTCGTCCGGCGACGCGTATGGGTAGAACCGCGTCCCGCCGAGTCCCGGCCCCAGCGCGGTGCTGTAGAGGCTGATGATCGCCCGGAGCCCGGTGGGCCGGTCGTGACAGAAGACCACCTGTTCGTGGGTGAACCACGAGGCATTGCGCTCGGTCGACCCGGGCATGGTGTGTCTCCGATCGTTCGGCTCGATCTGGTCGCGGTTGCGCGCCCCGATTAGCGTAGTTGGGTGGATCTGGCTGCGGAAACGGCGAAAAAAGGGCTGGAGGAGGAACTTTCTTGGCCAAATGCGCCCAATCGAGACCGTTTAGGGGTAGTTTGACTCTTGGGGAAAGCACGGTGGGGGCACCGGTGCCAGTTCATCTGAGAGTTGGGGAAAATTATGGCCATGTCCGTTGACATGCACGATCACGAGAAGCTGCTGACGCCTGCGGAGGTGGCGGCGATGTTCCGGGTGGACCCGAAGACGGTCACCCGGTGGGCCAAGGCCGGCAAGCTGACGGCGATCAGGACCCTGGGGGGCCACCGTCGCTACCTCGAGAGCGAAGTCAGCCGGCTCCTCGGCACGCACTGAGCCCTCGGCAGGGACCGAGTCCTCGGGACTCATGGAGGCGGGGATCTCCGCGACCATCCGGTCGCGGAGATCTGTCCGTCAAGGGCATGGATTGTCCTTGGGACCCGTCGTGAGCGCCGCGCGGGCCTAGGCTGAGGCAGTGAGGCACACCGACCAGGAGCAGAGCGCCATCCCGCACCGCGCGCCGCCATCGACCTCATCGACCTCGACCCACGAGGGCCGACCCCAGTGGGTTGCGGTCACCCCGGGCAGCGCGAAGCGCACGGCGATCATGGTCATCCTGCTCATCGTCGTCCTGTGGATCGCCGTCTGGGTTTTCGGGGCACTCAGCTCCTTCCTGTTCCTCCTGCTGATCTCGTGGCTGATCTCGATCGCCATGGAGCCGCCGGTCCTGTGGTTGACCCGGCACGGCATCAAAAGGCGGGGGATGGCGACCGGGATCGTCATGGTCGTCCTGCTCGTCGTGGTCGCTGCCACGATGGCGCTGTTCGGCCAGGTGTTCATCTCGCAGGCCTCGCAGCTGGGTCAGCAGTTCCCCTCAGCGGTCCGGCAGGCCCTCGACTGGGTCAACGCCACCTTCCACACGACGATCGACGTCGGACAGATCCAGGCCTCCCTCAACCTCTCGCCGTCCTCGCTCAGCGACCTCGCGGGTCGATACGGCGGGGGCATCCTCGGTGTCTTCGGCTCGGTGCTCACCTTCATTTTCGATGCGGTGACCATCCTCGTCTTCGCCTTCTACCTGTCCGCGGACAGCCCACGGCTGCGTCAGGCGATCGGGTCCTGGCTGCAGCCCCGCTACCAGAAGGTCCTGACGACGGTCTGGACGATCGCCGTCGAGAAGACGGGTGGCTACGTCATCTCCAAGCTGGTCCTCGCCGCCCTGTCCGCGTTCTTCCACTCGCTCGTCTTCTGGTTCATCGACGTGCCCTTCTGGTTGCCGCTCGGTCTGCTCGCCGGCATCGTCGGTCAGTTCATCCCGACCATCGGCACCTACATCGGGGTGCTCCTGCCGGCGTTGTTCTCGTTGCTCGACAAGCCCATCAACGCCCTGTGGATCGCGCTCTTCGCGACGGTCTACCAGCAGCTCGAGAACTACGTGTTCACGCCGAAGATCAGCAAGCGCACCATGGACGTCCACCCGGCGATCGCCCTCGGCTCGGTCTTCGTGGGGGCCGCCCTCGCCGGACCGATCGGTGCGATCATCGGCATCCCCGTGGCGGCTGCAGCCCTGACGATCGTCGACACGTTCCGTCGGCGCCACGAGCTCCTGCCCGAGCTGGCCGCCCTCGAGGGCAATGCGCCACCGGAGAGCAACGAGGGCGACCCGCCGGTTGACGACGGGCCCGCTCCCGACCCCAGCGCCCGGCACAAGGTCACCCCGGTCTGAGCCGGGCCCGTCCGGCATACCTTCGGGGTCGTGTATGCCGTTCGCCTGCCTCGGGGGGTGGGCGGCGGCTAGTGGCGGTGGAGGTTGTCCGGTTGGCTGGAGTCACCCGGGTGCTCGAGGCCCGGGACGAGGACGACCCGCTCGTGAACGGCCCGGACGAGCCAACGGGAGAAGTCGTCCAACCGTGCCGCGGCCAGCAGCTCGTCGAGTCCCCAGGCGAGCTCGCCGGTGTCGGTGGCGCCGACCCGACCAGCCGACGCGATCGCGGCTGGAGGTAGACGCACTGCCCGCGTCAGCTCCTGCGCGGCCCGACGGACGGCCGGGTGTCCCCACCAGGCGGCCGCAACGATCGACCCGAGGGCCACGGCATCGGTGGGCGACGGCATGCCGGGCAGTTCCTCGCCGGTCCAGCCCAGCCCGCGGGCCGCGAGCTCGTCGACACACAGCTGCTCGACGATGAGGACGTGGGCGACCCAGCGTCGCAGCTGTCGGCCCTCCCGGGTCTGCGCGTTCGGCAGTACGCAGGCGCGGTCCGAGGCGCGGAGCCGGTCCAGCCGGCGGTCGAGCTCCGCCAGGGGGATCGCCCGGCCGCCCACCCACGCGGCGACGTCGGGCTCGGGGTCGGGTGCGAGGTCAGGAGGGTTCGTTGCCGTCATGGGCTCACCTCGAGCCGGACGGCCTCGGCGTACTGCGCCCGACCGAACCACATCAGTTTGGTGAGCAGCCACGAGTGCCCGGCGAGGGTGTCGGCCGGTGGACAGACGACGACCTCGACCTGTGCGCTCGAGTCGGGAGCGATGGTGACTGACCGGCTCGCCTCGTCGACCCAGTCCCAGGTGCCCCAGGGAGAGGCGACCTGGAGCTCGCCGCGCACCGTGGACAGCGTCGTGTTGGTCAGGGTGAGCGTGAGCACCGTCGGTGTGCCCGGGCGCAGCTCGAGCGACGTCGACGACAGGTGCAGGTCGACGCCGGTGGGACGGGCAGCGTCCTTCGCAACGCTCCCGCCCTGCACGTCGCGCTCGAGGTCCGCCGCCGTGGGGAGGGCGAAGCCGAGGGTGCTGGTGAGCGCTTCGGAGTCGCCGACGAACACTGTCATGACGTCCTCGACGAGCGTGACAGCGGCGCCGCCCGCGAGGCCGGCCGTGCCCGGTGTCACCTGCGCGGCGACACTGTAGTGACCCGATGCGGCACCCGCGGGCACCTCGACCCAGCAGCGGAACCGCGCGTGGCCGTGCGGTGCCAGGGTCGCCGCGAAGGTCGGGGTGGAGGCCGTCCACCCCCGAGGGAGGTCGAGGTGCACGTCGACGTCAACGTTGACGTCGGCGTACTGGCTGGCCAGGACGAACGCGACCTCGATGCGGTGTCCGGGGGAGCACCGGGCCACCGCCGGGGTGAGAGAGACGGTCACGGGGAGGTAGCCCATGGGCGCCGGCCCCCGGTTGTGCAGCCAGTAGCGGGCGAAGGTCGGCTGCGCCACCTCGTGGTCGATGCCGAGGACCATCTCGCTCGACCCGCGTCGAGCGGGCGGGGCGAGGTTGACGACGACGGTCTCGATGGTGCTGCCCTCCAGGTCGACCTCGAGGGTGCCGTCCGTGACCGACAGGTGTTCGGCGGGGACCTCGAGCAGGTCGGCGCGTGAGGCTGCTGTGGCCGGGGTGGTCGACCAGGTCACGCGTGCCCTGGACCCGCGGCCGGTCGACTCCACCAGCCGCAAGGTGACCCCGTCGGTGGGGTCGCTCGTGGTCGAGGACCCCTGGGAGACAGGGTTTCCAGCGGCCTTGAGGGTGGCCACGAGGACCTCCCGACTCGGCTCCACTGTGAGCAGGGAGTGTGTCGATGGCAGGTCTCCGGCGGGGTGCTCGCCGTCCCCCATGACGGGGAGCAGTGGTGTCGAGAACTCCTGGCCCCGGGCCGGCAACGTCGCCTCGCGCCAGTCGCCCGCGGCGCTGACGAGGGCGTAGCGGAACTCGTGCGTCCAGTGCTGGAGCTGGAAGGACGACCCGTCCGGGGCGGTCCGGCGGGGCGGGTCGATCCAGACCCCCGACGGCCATCCGGTGCAGGAACGCATCAGGGACAGGTTGAGCCCGCCCTCGGGGTCGACCGCGAACCCCGGCAGACCGTAGGTGAGCAGGGCGACGGTCCCGTCGTCGTGCGGCTCGACGTCGCGGCCGTCCACCAGGGTGGCCCGCACCCGCGTGCTGGCCAGCTCCTTGACGACCGACGCGACGTCGCGCACGACGAGGGTGGGCAGGTCGTCGAGGTCGCGGACGTCCGCGTTGGGCACCCAGACCTGCGTCAACGCCCGGGTGGCGGGGACGAGGACCGTCCCTGCTGCCGGGAGGTCGCCCACGCGCCGGACCAGCTCGTCGACGAGGGAGTGCGGCCGGTCGGCGACGAGGATGCGGATGTCCGGGAGGTTGGAGTCGGTGTCGAGGCGGCCGTACCTCGCACCCGAGGCGCGGGAGGTCGTCGCGGTGACGCCGACGCGTGCCAGGGCGACGACGAGGTCGCGGGCGGAGGCCCAGCCGGCCCCGGTGGCGTCACCGGCCCCGTCGCTCCCGTCGCTCCCGTCGACCCCGTCGACCCCGTCGACCCTGTCGGCGACGACGACCTCGGCGACCGCCATGGCGCGGGTGCCCACGAACGCCCCGGCGCCGTCGACGAGATCGACCCGGGCGGTCGTGCCGATCCCGAACCACGTGTTCGCCGGGTTGTCGAGCGTCCACGGCGCGCTCGAGGCGTCGGCGTCGATCAGCCCGAAGCCGCGGCCGATGACCGCACCGGCCACCTCGCTGACCGGGAGCGCGCCCGGTTGGTCGACGGGAAAGCGGACCCGGACCAGTCGGTCGGACTGCTGGTGGTCGAGGATCCGGGTGAGAAAGTCGACCCGGTCCAGCCCGTCGACGAGGGTGGCCACGAGCTCGTAGGAGATGCCGTCCACCTCGCCACGGGAGACGAGCCGGCGACCGATCGGACTCTGCTGGGCCGTGACCGTGGCCCTCGTGTCGGCGGCGGCAACGACGGCTCCGGTGGGCAGCAGGTGCCATGGACCCTCGCCGAACCTGGGGTGCTGGTCGTACTCGGCGTGGATGCGCAGCTCGTTGGCCGGCCCGGTGAGCAGCTCGGCCTCCCGTCGCCTGTCGTGCACGCTCGTCAGCGTGCCGCCCCGCTCGGGGTCGGCCGTGAGGCTGAAGAACTCGTTCTCGATCGTCGGCCCGCCGTCGACGACATCGCGCCACCCCTCGAGCGGGGAACCGGACACGAGGCGATAGGTCCGCCAGCCCATCGAGGGGACGGCCCGGGCGAGGAAGCGCAGCACCCCCGGACCTTCGAGGACGGCGGGGACCTCGTGCCCGGCGTCGTCGACCACCCGCACGGGGTCGGCAGAGTCGAGCACCACGCGCACGAGGTCGGTCCGCTCGAAGGCGAGGGTGTTGACGACGACGAGCGCCGACCCGTCACCCGTCGTGTCGACGCGCGTCACCAGCGCCTCGGCGGCGGCGTCGCGCGCCGCGACGGCGAGGTCATACGCCTCGCGCCAGCCCGTGAGCAGGTCGATGTAGACCTGGTCGGACTCGGACCCGGTGATGGCGTCGTGGTGGGCGCCGTAGGCGAGCTGGCGCCAGACCTTGTCGAGGGCCGCCTCCGGATAGCGCCCCTCGCCGAGCAGGCAGGCGAACGTCGACAGGCGCTCGGCGTCGACCGCGGCCATCTCGGCGGCCCGCTGACCCTGCTTGGTGTCGATGTAGGAGACGTCCTTGCCGGTGTAGACCGGGTTCATGTCACGCGACTGGGGCGACGGGGTGCGTCCCGCCGCCTCCAGCTCGGCGCGGACCCGGTCCAGGAACATCCTGGTCGTCCCGCAGATGAACCGCGGCCACACGTATGCCGCGTTCCACCACCGGTGCACCTCGGTCACCCAGTTGTTGGGCGGGCAGTAGTCACCACCGACGGGGAGCAGCGTGGTGCGGGTCGAGGCCGCCGGCTTGAGCACCTCGAACAGGTGGCACGCGATGTCGGCCGCAGCCTCGACCGTGGGGGCGTTCTGCATCTCCCAGCCGGGGCCGTAGTGGTCGGGCATGTAGTGGGTCAGGACCCCGTCACCGCTTGGGGAGATCCACTCGAACTCGCTCTCGAACTGCATGACGCCGATGTCGCCGGTGCGATCCTGGTCCCAGTGCTGGCGCAGCGGTCCCCACTGGTGGTGCGGGCCCCGGGCCCAGGCGCTCCCCGTCATCCCGGCCCTGGCGACGAGTCCGGGGAACTGCGGGTCGTGGCCGAACGCGTCGAGTTGCCACGCGGTCCGGGGGTCGCCGCCGAGGACGTCGCGCTGGTAGCCGATGCCGTAGACGATGTTGCGGATCGTCGTCTCGCTGCCGGTGAGGTTGGTGTTGGGCTCGTTGTAGGTCCCGCCGACCATCTCGACCCGTCCCTCCGCCATGAGCCGTCGCAGCACGGTCCGCTGCTCGGGGAAGGTGTCGAAGTAGGGCTTGAGGTAGTCCAGCTCGGCCAGGACGAAGTGGTAGTCGGGATCGCGCACCGCGAGTTTGAGGTGCGCCTCGACGAGCCCAAAAGCATTGTGCAGGAACGAGGGTCGTGTCGTCCAGTCGCCGCCGAGGAGCTCCGAGTCGCTCGTGTAGGACGCCTGGGTGTTCCACCAGACCGGGTCGTAGTGGAAGTGCGACACCATGACCATCGTCCAGCCGGTCTGGGCGACGACGACCTCACCCGTCATGGTGCTCGTGCCGCCCCGGGCGTCCGTCGCCGTCACCTCGACGGCGAGCACCATCCCGGTCCGGGCGGCGGGTGGCAGGTCCAGGGGGACCTCCCCCCGGACCGGACCGGTGCCGGCGCCCACCGTCAACGAGCCCGACACCCCGTCACCGGAGACGACCAGCTCGACGGGTCCGTCCGGCCCACCCCGCTCGAGGGCGACGTGCAGGACCTGGTGCGGGGCGCCCTCGGTGCCCACGAAGCGCTCCGTGGACGTGACGCAGGTGAGGCTGACGGACACGGCGGGGCTCTCCTGCGAGGGGGTGAGGTGGGGGCCGCTGCGTGCGCGACCGCCGCAACTCTTCCCCACATCGGCACGCCCCGCCAGTGCTGGCCCCCGGCCCGGTCGTCACCTGCGCGGGTCGGCATGAGCTCAGCCAGCACAGCCCATCTCGTCACGGTGCGTCGTCAGCCAGGAGGTGGCGGCAATGACGTCGTCGAGCGCACCCGGGGATGCCGTCCGCGGTCCTGAGGTCGCGGCGCCTGCGGGCGCAGCTCCCCCTGCCGGCGACGAGGCCCGTGAGGGCGCCGCCGTGTTCGCCGAGCGACGTCCTCCCGAGTGGGGCGGGCCGACGACCTGACTCAGCGAGTCGGGCGCAGGACCTCGGGCAGGTCGAGCCACCAGGCCAGTGCAGGACGCCAGTCCCGGTCGCGCTCGCACTCCGGCAGCTGCGACAGCTCGGTGATGAGGTCGAAGCGCCCGCGCATCCCGAGGGCGTAGCCGATGCCCCAGGCGTTGCCGTTGGGGGCCCCGGCGTCCTTGCGCCGCAACAGGATGTGGTCGTGGGCGTGGCCTGCGAGGAGGGCGTCACGGGCCTCCCGCGCGGGTCCGCCGGGCTCGGTGCAGTTGCCGAGGGCTGCCGCGGCGAGGCTCGTGACCTCCGGGGGGCGGTGCAGGTTGGTCGTCAGGACGGTGAGGAGGTCGAGGGAACCAGCCCGGACGAGCCAGGACAGCATACTGAGCTGTGCCCGGGCCTCCATCATCTCGTCGTCCGCGACGACGACCTCGAGGCGGGCTCCCAGCTCCACCCCCATCGGGACGCCCTGGCTCGACAGGAGCAGGACACCGAGGGCGGTGTCTCGTGAGTCGAGGTGGGGGTCCTCCAGCGAGGTGCGGACCAGGCGCTCGAGGACGGGGTCGCCGTCGTCCGAGGGCACCTGCTCGGAGAGGCGGCGCATGATGGCGCGGCGGGTCGCCTCCTGCCGCTCCGGCGGCAGCCCGCTGGCGTCGAGGACGTCGACGACAGTGCGCCTTTCGGCGTCCGTCAGGACGACCCGTCCCTGGCCGTAGCCGTCCGAGCGTTCCGCGAGGCTGGCCGCTGCCCGCCGGGTGCGGAGGGGGAACGAGTCGTCGCCCAGGATTCCCACGGCATGGGGGAGCAGTCCGGAGACGAGGCTCTCCTCGACCAGGTGGTGTCGCACGAGGGTGGTCAGGGTGGACATCGACGCCCACAGGGCGCGGGCGTTCGGCGGCCTGACGATGACGTCTGCGAGGACGTGGTGGCCCCGCGGATCGGGGCTGTAGCGCATCAGCGTGGCGTAGTCGGAATACAGCTGGACGTCGTCGTCCTTGAGGGCGCTCTCGATCATCTCGACGACGGTCTCGTTGCTCTGGGGCATGCTCACGAGCCGGGCCGACGCCTCCCAGCGTTGGACGTACTCGAGCCCGGTGCTCACCGACGTCTCGAGCGACAGGCGGTAGAGCAGGGTCTCCCAGTCCCGCTCGCGCACGAGCACGTGGTGCACCGAGCCGAGGAGCGTCGTGAGCCGGTCCCAGTCCAGCCCGGTCATCGGGGCGTACTGGAGCGCGCGCTCGAGCAGCGGCAGGGCCTCCGGCGCGATGTCATTGGGGACGGGAGCGGCGATGACGGGCATCCTGTTGATCGGTGCCCGGTCGCGGGTGATGAGGTCGATCGCTCGCAGGAGCTGGCCGTGGGGAAGGCCCAGCACCTCCTCGTACCTGCGCACCAGTCGATGGGTCAGCGCGACCTGGCCATCCTCCCAGCGCGCGACCTGGGCCCGGTGGGGCGCCCCGTCGCCCAGTGCCCGGGCGAAACCGGCCGCCGAGCGGAGCGCGGGGTCCGCCGCGTGCAGCCGGGCGTTGCGGATGACCCAGTGGACGTCGTCCATCGCGCTCCCCTCCCCTGGAACTGGCCCGATGAGTCAGCGCCGCATCCCACCGTATGCCGTCCGGCCGCCTGACCTCCACCTCAGGGTTTGCCTGGCTGCCCGTTGACACAGCGGTCCCTGCCGTAGCGATACTTCGGTGGAGCATCCCTCTCGATGAAGCGAGGCCCAGGCATGCAGGTCCCTGCACCGTTCGACTACGCCCGAGCGACGAGTGTGGAGCACGCCATCGGGCTCCTCGAGCGGCTGGGGGAAGGCGCGAGGCTGGTGGCGGGCGGCCACAGCCTCCTACCGATGATGAAGCTGCGCCTGGCCAACCTCGAGTACCTCATCGACATCAACGACCTGCACGACGAGCTGGGCTACATCACATTCGAGCCGGACCAGGTCCGGATAGGCGCCATGGCGCGCCACCGCGAGCTGTTGGAGTCCGACGAGCTCGCGGGCATCTTCCCCATCGTCAGGGACGCCGAGCGGGTCATCGCCGATCCCGTCGTGCGCAACCGAGGCACCCTGGGAGGGTCGCTCTGCCAGGCAGACCCGTCCGAGGACCTGTCCGCGGTGTGCACCGCGATCGGGGCGAGCTGCCTGATCCGGGGCAGCACCGGGGAGCGCGTCGTGACCATGGAGGACTTCCACCGGGGCCCCTACGAGACGGCCGTCGGCGACGCGGAGATGCTCATCGAGGTGCGCCTGCCGATCCGACCGGGGGGATCGAGTGCCTACGAGAAGGTCGAGCGCCGAGCCGGGGACTGGGCCGTGGTCTCCGCCGGCGCCGCCGTCTGGATGGCCGACGGGGTGATCACCGACGCCCGGATCGGGCTGGCCGCGGTGGGACCGAACACCACGAGCATCGAGGCTGTCTCCGAAGCCCTCCGGGGTGAGACCCCCTCCGAGGAGGTCTATGCCCGCGCGGGGGCGATTGCCGCCCAGCAGTGCCGGCCCACCGCCGACGGCAGGGGCAGCGTCGACTTCAAGCGGCACCTTGCCGACGAGCTGACCCGGCGGACCCTGCGCCGGTCCGTGGCACGTCTCACCGAAGGAGAGCAACACCGATGATCGTGACGATGACCGTCAACGGTGACGAGGTGAGCAACGAGATCGAGGGCCGGCTGCTGCTCGTGCACTACCTGAGGGACCACCTTGGGCTCACCGGGACGCATTGGGGCTGTGACACGAGCAACTGCGGCACCTGCGTGGTCTGGATGGACGGCGAGCCGGTCAAGTCCTGCACCGTGCTCGCGGCGATGGCCGGTGGACACGAGGTGCGCACCGTCGAGGACCTCGAGCAGGACAACGTCCTCGACCCGGTGCAGCAGGGGTTCATCAACTGCCACGGGCTCCAGTGCGGCTTCTGCACGCCGGGGATGATGATGACGGCCCGGGCGCTGCTCGACCGGGTGCCCGACCCCAGCGAGTCCCAGATCCGGGAGGCCATCTCCGGTCAGATCTGCCGCTGCACCGGCTACGCGACAATCGTCCGGTCCATCCAGTGGGCCGCAGACCACGAGCGGGGCCTCGCTGAGGCGGCCGCCGGAAACGCTGGCGGCGCCGCGGCCGAGGCCGGCGAGGTCGCCGACCCCTCGGGTGCCAGCGAGACCCCAGAGACCGTCGCTGCAGGGAGTGCGTCATGACCACCGTCGAGGATCGCCCGACCCGCGTCTTCGAGGACAACGACGAGAAGCCGGTGGGCTACGGCCGGATGCTCCGCAAGGAGGACCCGCGCTTCGTGCGGGGCAGGGGCCGCTACTGCGACGACGTCCAGCTGCCCGGGATGCTGCACTTGGCGATCCTCCGGTCCCCGATCGCGCACGGGCGCATCATCAGCATCGACACGAGTGCCGCCGAGGCTCACCCCAAGGTCAAGGCGGTCATCACCGGCGCGGCGCTGGCGGAGCAGGGCCTGGCCTGGATGCCGACCCTGTCCAACGACGTGCAGGCGGTCCTGGCCACGGACAAGGTGCGCTTCCAGGGCCAGGAAGTGGCCTTTGTCGTGGCCGAGGACCGGTACTCGGCCCGCGATGCGCTCGAGCTGATCGAGGTCGAGTACGAGACCCTCAAGCCGGTCATGGACGTCCGCAAGGCTCTTGATCCCTCCATGCCGGTGATCCGCGACGACCTCGAGGGCAAGACCAACAACCACTGTTTCGACTGGGAGACCGGTGACGAGGCCGCGACCGAGGCGGTGTTCGCGCGCGCCGACGTCGTGGTCAAGCAGGACATCGTCTACCCGCGCGTGCACCCCGCACCGATGGAGACCTGTGGCGCCGTCGCCGACTACGACCGCATCGACGGCAGGCTCACGCTGTGGTCGACGACGCAGGCGCCCCACGCCCACCGCACCCTGTATGCGATCGTCGCGGGCCTCCCGGAGCACAAGATCCGGGTCATCTCGCCGGACATCGGCGGTGGCTTCGGCAACAAGGTCCCGATCTACCCCGGATATGTGTGCGCCATCGTCGCCAGCATCGTCACCGGCAAGCCGGTGAAGTGGATGGAGGACCGCTACGAGAACCTCGTCAGCACCGGCTTCGCCCGCGACTACGTCATGCGCGGCGAGATCGCCGCCACCAGGGACGGCAAGATCCTCGCCATCCGCACCAACGTCCTCGCCGACCATGGCGCCTTTAACGGGGTCGCGTCCCCGGTGAAGTACCCGGCGGGGTTCTTCGGCGTCTTCACCGGCAGCTACGACATCGAGGCTGCCTACTGCAAGATGACCGCGGTCTACACGAACAAGGCCCCCGGCGGGGTGGCCTACGCGTGCTCGTTCCGGATCACCGAGGCCGTCTACCTCGTCGAGCGGATGGTCAACTGCCTTGCCGACGAGCTGGAGATGGATCCAGTCCAGCTGCGGATCAAGAACTTCATCCAACCCGACCAGTTCCCCTACACGACCAAGACCGGCTGGGTCTACGACTCCGGCAACTACGAGCCGACGATGCGCCTGGCCATGGAAATCGCCGGCTATGACGACCTGCGCCGGGAGCAGGCGGAGAAGCGCGAGCGCGGTGAGCTGATGGGGATCGGGGTCGCGTTCTTCACCGAGGCCGTCGGCGCCGGCCCGCGCAAGGACATGGACATCCTCGGTCTGGGGATGGCCGACGGCTGCGAGCTGCGCATCCACCCGACCGGCAAGGCCGTGGTCCGGATCTCCGTCCAGTCACAGGGTCAGGGACACGAGACGACCTTCGCGCAGATCATCGCCGAGGAGATCGGGATCCCGCCGGCCGACATCGACGTCGTGCACGGTGACACCGACAACACGCCCTTCGGCCTGGGCACCTACGGCAGCCGCTCGACGCCGGTGTCGGGGGCGGCGGCCGCCCTGGTCGCCCGGAAGGTCCGCGACAAGGCTCGCATCATCGCGTCCGGGATGCTCGAGGTGTCCGTTGCCGATCTCGAGTGGCAGAAGGGCTCGTTCCACGTCAAGGGCGATCCGACGAAGTCGGTGACCATCCAGGACATCGCGATGCGCGCCCACGGGGCCGGCGACCTGCCGGAGGGCGTCGAGGGTGGCCTCGAGGCGCAGATCTGCTACAACCCCGAGAACCTCACCTATCCCCACGGCGCCTACATCTGCGTCGTCGACATCGACCCCGGCACCGCCCAGGTCACGGTGCGCCGGTTCATCGCGGTCGACGACTGCGGGACCCGGATCAACCCGATGATCATCGAGGGCCAGGTGCACGGCGGCCTGACGGACGGCGTCGGGATGGCCCTCATGGAGATGATCGCCTTCGACGAGGACGGCAACTGTCTCGGCGGCTCGCTGATGGACTACCTCATTCCCACGGCCCTGGAGGTGCCCGACTGGGAGACCGGTTTCACGGTCACCCCGTCACCGCACCACCCGATCGGCGCCAAGGGTGTCGGGGAGTCGGCAACGGTCGGCTCACCTCCCGCCATCGTCAATGCGGTCGTGGATGCGTTGAAGCCGTTCGGCATCCGGCACGCGGACATGCCGTTGACCCCGTCGAGGGTGTGGGACGCCATGCAGGGCCACCCCACCCCCTCGATCTGAGCAGGATCGGCAGGCAGGCGTCGTGACGCACCGGATGACGTCGAGGGTGGCCGAGCTGACGACGGCCCGGGTTCCCTTCGTGCACGCCACCGTTGTCCGTGCCCAGGTGCCGACCTCGGCCCGCCCCGGCGACGACGCGGTGATCCTCGCGGACGGCACCATCGAGGGTTTCGTCGGAGGTCACTGTGCCCAGGAGTCGGTGCGTGCTGCGGCGCTCACGGCCCTGGCCGATGGTGACGCCGTGCTCCTGCGGGTGCTGCCCGATGGCGGTGACCACTTCCCCGAGTCGCCCAGCGCCCGAATCGTGGTCAACGCGTGCCTCTCGGGGGGCGCACTGGAGATCTTCCTCGAGCCGCAGCTGCCCGAGCCGATGCTCGTCGTCGTCGGGGACACGCCGATCACGACCGCCCTGACGCAGATGGCGGGACGGGTCGGCTTCATGAGCCGGCCGGGCCGGGGGGGCGAGTCGTCGTCCGGTGCCACTGCGGTCATCGTCGCCAGTCATGGCACCGGCGAGACCGAGTCGATCCGGGAGGCTCTCGACTGCGGCGTCCCGTTCGTCGGGCTGGTCGCGAGCCGGCGCCGGGGTGCAGCGGTGCTCGACGAGATGGACCTGAGCGCTGCCGAGCGGTCCCGCGTGCACACCCCGGTGGGGCTGGACATCGGCGCACGGACACCGGAGGAGATCGCCCTGTCCATCCTCGCTCAGCTGGTCCGCGTCGTGCGCGTCGACGGGACGGCGCCGGCCGAGCGGGCGGCGGTGGCCCCCCCGGTGCAGGTGGTGGACCCGGTGTGCGGGATGACGGTCGTCGTCGGTCCGGACACCGCGCACCATCGGGACGACGACGGTGACCACTGGTTCTGCGCGACGGGGTGCCGGGACCGCTATGCGGCGCAGGTCAGGGCCTAGGGGCGTGAGCGCCGGGACCCCTTGGGTGGATGCCGATGAGGTGCGCCGCCGACTGGATGACATCGACTACCTCGTGGACGACGGGATGGCCACCGCGCTGTTCCTCGCCATGACCCTCGAACAACCGCTGCTGCTCGAGGGTGAGCCCGGAGTCGGGAAGACCGCTGCCGCCAAGGCCCTCGCCCGCGCGCTGGGTGCCCCCCTCATCCGGCTGCAGTGCTACGAGGGGCTGACCGCGAGCGAGGCGCTCTACGAGTGGAACTACCAGCGCCAGCTGCTGGCGATCCGGCTGGCGGAGTCGCGTCACGAGACGCTCTCCGACGCCGACCTGTTTACCGAGGAGTTCCTCCAGGAGCGTCCCATCCTGCGGGCCGTCCGCGCGACCGGGCCGGTGGCGCCGGTGCTCCTCATCGACGAGATCGACCGTGCCGACGACGAGTTCGAGGCACTCCTCTTCGAGTTCCTCGGTGAGGCGTCGATCACCATCCCCGAGATCGGCACCTTCGTCGCCCACCGCAGGCCCGTGGTCATCCTGACCTCGAACCGCAGCCGCGAGCTGCATGACGCCCTGCGTCGACGGTGTCTGTATCACTGGATCGACTTCCCCGGACCGCTGCGGGCGGCTGAGATCCTGCGTCGGTCGGTGCCCTCCGCAAGTGACGCCCTGATCGAGTCGGTGACAACCTTCGTCGGGCGGGCGCGGGACCTTGACCTCGACAAGCTGCCGGGGATGGCAGAGACGATTGACTGGGTCTCCGCCCTGGCGGCGCTGGGGGCGGCAGAGCTGGTGCGCCCCGATGCGCTGCGGACGATCAGCGCGATCGCCAAGACACCCGACGACCGCACATCCATCACTGCGGCGCTGGAGGAGCTGGGCTCCGGGGCCGACGAGCCACTGCCGACGGGACGAGGCGCCGGGTCGTGATCCCGCTGCTGCGCGGAGTGGACCGGGCGGCGTTCGCCGCGGCCCTGGCAGCACGGCTTCGGAGCGAGGGCGTCCCCGTCGGGCTGAGCGCTCTGGAGGACCTGGCCCGCGCGCTCTCGGTGGTCCCGCCCGACTCGAGGCCCCGGCTCTACTGGGCCGCGCGGATCACCCTGGTCCGCCGCCAGCCGGACCTCGCGGCGTTCGACGCCGTGTTTGCTGCGGTCTTCGCCGACGCGATGCCGCCGGTCGGGTCCCGCCGCGGGGACAACCGCACGCCACCGAAGTTGGCTGAGGACGAGTCCCTGGTCGCGGTCCCCCGAGGGTTCGACGAGTCGGGCGAGCCGCAGGGGACCCTCGGCCTGCCGTGGGCCACCCTGCCGCCGGTGGTGTCCTCGGCCGGGGACACCGACAGCGACACGGCGGTACCGCAGCGGTTGGCCAGCGACCTCGAGGCCCTGACGGACCTCCCCTTCGAGGCCCTCAGCGAGGGGGAGACCGAGCTCCTCGGTCGCTGGCTCGAGGCCTGTCTTCGCAGCTGGCCCACCCGCCGGACCCGGCGGCGCAGACCAGGATCCGCGGGTCGACAGGTCGCCCTGCGAGCCACCGTCGCCCGATCCCGTCGCACGGGGTGGGAGCCGGTGGAGCTGGTGCGCGTCCGGGCGGTGACCAAGCCGCGCAAGGTCGTCATGCTCTGCGACGTCAGCCAGTCGATGCAACCGCAGATCGGGGCGTACTTCCATCTCATGCGGGCCCTGACGGTGGTGCTGGGCGGTGAGGCCTTCTCCTTCTCGACGTCCCTCACCCGACTGACACCCTTGATGCGGCACCGCTCCGCTGCCCAGGCCGTCGCGGAGGCGACCGAGCAGGTGACCGACCGTTTCGGAGGTACCCGGATCGCCACGAGCCTGAACGCGCTGCTGTCCTCCCACCACGGCAACGCGATGCGGGGTGGGATCGTCATCATCGGCTCGGACGGGTGGGACAGCGAGCCGCCGGATCGGCTCGCGAACGCCATGGCTCGGCTCAGCCGCCGAGCCCACCGGGTGGTGTGGATCAACCCCCGGGCCGCGGCACCGGGATTCGAGCCGCTGGTGGGCACGATGGCTGCGGCGCTGCCGTTCTGTGACGACTTCCTTCCCGCCGGAGACTTCAGGGCCCTTGCTGCTGCCGTCACCGAGCTCGGTCGGGCAACGAGAGCGTCCGGAGGTTGCTGACGGGCTCTCAGCTCCAGAGGGTCACGTGGACGGACGGCTTGAAGTGGGCGATGTGGACCCCGGTCCCTCCTGGATCGGGCGGTCCGCCAGCCCGAGCATCTCCACCGCATGGGTGGCCAGTCGAAGGCCACCCGGGGTGAAGGCCAACCCCGAGGACGTGCGGACGAAGAGCTGGTCCCCGAGCTCCTTGCGCAAGGAGGCGACGTGCAGCGAGACAGCTGCGTCGGTGTCACTCTGCGACGATAATCGGTGGCTGGTGGCGCGCGAGCCCGATCCGCCCACGGGGCACCGGCCCCAGGACGCGGTCGAGGAACGCGTTGCCGAACACGTCCGCCGGATCGTGGCGGGCCCGCAGGGACTGGAAGTCGGGGAGGCGTGGATAGAGGGGGGCCAGGTCGGCGCTGGTGGCGGCAAAGCACTTGCCCCAGTGCGGCCGGGCGCCGAGCGGGAGGAGGATGTCCTCGAGCGCCGGCAGCACGGCATACACCTCGTCGGGTCGGCGCTCCCAGGTGAGGTGGATCCCCATTGTGTCGGTGTCGTAGGACCCGCTGAGCCACAGGGAGTCCCTTGCGACAGAACGGATCTCGACCGTCTGGAGGACTGGTGCGAGGCGCTCGCCGAGGGGTCGGACACGGGCGAGCGCGGTCGCGGCGGCGGCCCTGGGGACGAGGTACTCGCTCTGGAGCTCCGCGCCCCGGCTGGGGGTGAAGTCCAGCCTGAAGTGGGGGAGACGGTCGAGCCAGGGGCCCGGTATGCCGAGCTGCTCGGTCAGCGCGTCGGTGGGGGCGCCCGCGAGCATGGGGGTGGGGCGCCGGGCCGGTGTCGCGCCGAACAGGTTGGGGGGTGGGGTGGTGTCACGGCTCTTGAGCCACACCTGCTGGACTGCGGCGCCGCGCAGGTCGGTGACGAGACTGACGCTGTAGGCGCTCGCCATGATCTCCTCGAGGTGCTCGAGGGCCACGTCCCAGGACAGCCCGAGGTAGACGTCCTGACGGATGTCGAAGGTGGGCTCGACGTCGAGGGTGAGCCTCGCGACGACGCCGAGTGCGCCGAGGGCGACGACGCTGCCGTCGAAGTCGGAGTCGCCGCGCTGGACGTGCCGCAGGTGTCCCCCGGGGCCGACGACGTCCATGGCCCGGACCGACTGGGCGAGTGCGGGATTGGCATCCCCCGAGCCGTGCGTCGACGTGGCGACCGCGCCCGCGACGGAGATGTGCGGCAGCGATGCGAGGTTGCGCAGGGCCCATCCCCGCGCCTGCAACCAGGTGGCGACGTCGCCGTAGCGGGCGCCGCCCCCGACGGTTACGGACCTGGCGCCGGTGTCGAGCTCGGCCTCGACGGGCACGTCCTCGAGCGAGACCAGGACGCCGTCGGTGTCGCCGATGTCGGTGAAAGAGTGGCGCGAGCCGAGGGCGCGGACCCGGTCGGCGCCCGAGACGACCTCCTGGAGCTGTTCGAGCGAGCGGGGTCGTTCGACCCGGGACGCCCGGTAGTGGTGGTTGCCCGCCCAGTTGGTCAGCACGAGGTCCATCCTGCCGTGCCGCAGGTGCGGCCGGCCCCCGGGTCAGGGACGCCCGGCGAGGTAGTGCTCGCGGACCTGCGTCGCGCTGAGGGTGGCGCCGACAGTGTCCTCCCGGGCGGATCAGCCGAGGACGACACCCGCGGCGGGCTGGGGGTCACCCAGGGTGGCGACGGCCTTGACCAGCGGGAGCGTGCGAAGGGCCCGAACGTCCCGCTGGCCGACGGTGAACTCGATCGCGACGCGCGCGCCACCCTCGGGGCCCGCCCCTGCGAGGGTGCGGCCGGCCAACGCCTCGGCGACGCTGCGCACGAGCGCGAGGCCCAGGCCGGTCTGCGACAGCTCGTCCCTGGCCAGCGGGTCGGGGACACCGCCGGGGGGCCCGCTCTGGTTGAGCATCTCCAGCTGCTCGGGCCTCAGGCCGGGACCGGAGTCGGCGACGCCGAGGCTCAGCCGGGCGCCCTGCCGGGTGCCGAACACCCGGATCGTGTCGCCGTCACCGGTGTATCGCACGGCGTTCTCCACCAAGGTGTCCAGGCAGACCCGCAGCCGATCCGGGGACCCCTCCATGGCACCAGCATGCGCCTCCAGCACCCAGTGGCGGTGCGCCACGGTGGCCCAGCGCTCGGTGGTCTGGCGGAGCAGCGCGTCGACGTCGACGAGCTCGCGCGTGGGAGAGCCCTGGAGCCGCATGGCCCACAGGAGGCGGTCGGTGGCCCTGCGCAGCCGGTCGAGCTCGTCGGTGATGACGTCGAGGTCCCGCTGGCTCTCCGGGTCCTCCTCCTTGGCGCGGAGCATCTGCACGTAGCCTCCCGCGATGGTGAGCGGCGTGCGCATCTCGTGCGAGGTCAACCGGGTGAGCTGCTCCTCCGCCGCCGCGCGCGCGCGCTCGCGATCGGCCATCGCGGTCACGGTCGACAAGGAGTCCTGACGATGCCGGATGTGCCAGACCAGCAGCGCCATGATGCCGGTCATGAGGGGGATCTCGGCGGTCTCCGGCCAGGCCAGGGCGCCCTGGACGGCGCGCAGACAGAGGATGCCACCGGTCACCGCGGTGAAGGCCACGAGTCCGAGCACAGCGCGTCAGGTCGACCAGGTCGTGGATCCGTAGGCGAGGGCGAACCCCACCCAGGCAACGTGGTAGGGGATCGTCTCGTTGCCGGGCATGCTCCACATGACGACGACGCACACGGCTGCAAGGAGCAGCCACGGCACGAAGAACCGGCCTGACGGCGGGTCCCAAGGGCCCTCGGACGCGGTGCCCGGTGGCCGGAGAGCCGGCACGCACAGATGCGCCAGTTCGTGGTCGTTCGGTGGGCTCGTCCCGTCGCCGTATGCCGCGGCTCTCACGGCACGTCCATCTCAGTCGTGAGGCTCGTCTCGTCGACGGGTGAGGTCTGGACCGTGAGGTTCAGGGTCCAGCTGCCCTGGGCGGGGAGCGTGAGCGAGAGGTCGCTGACACCTGCCGGCGAGGCGCCCCCCGCCGTGAGGGGCTCCAACGCCAACGGTCCCAGGCCCGCGGCGGCCTGGGTCATCGACCCGCGCACGGCCGTCAGCGGCGCCGCACGGCCGTCCGGGGTGCGCGCCGTCACCCTGAGGACGGCGTCTCCCACCCGCGGCGTGGACAGGTCGAGGTCCACCGTCAGCGCAGCGGTCGTGACCGTGCGGTGGAAGGGTGCGACGTAGTCCTGGCGGGCGGGCACGATCACGACCAGGGCAGACGTGAGCGCCAGCACGGCACCCGCGACGCCGAGCTCCGCGATCACACCCCGGTGCAGTCGCGCCAGCTCGAGCCGCCCGTACTCCTGAGGTCGGAAGGTCATCTCCTGGGTCGAGGTGATCCCCGCTGCGTGAAGGAGCAGGGCAGGGCGCCGGGGTGCGGACGGGAGGTGTCGCTGCACCCAGCGTCGTGCCAGGTTGCCCAGGCCGAGGAGCGCAAGCACCGCGGCCAGCTTCACGAGCAGCAGCCGTCCGTACTCGGTTGATCGCAGGGCGTCGACGGATCCGACCTCCCGCCATGCCAGGTAGGTCCCGGTGAGGACGATGACGACCACGCACCCGAAGGCCAGCCGGGAGAACCGGGGCATCACGGCGGCGAGGTCGTCGACCAGGCGGGCCGGGCGCAGGGCGATGGCGACGAGGGCGAGACCGCCGAGCCAGGTCGACATCGCCATGAGGTGAACGAGGTTCGCCGCGACGGCGAGTGGCACCTCCGAGCCGGCCGAGGCATGGCCCGCGACGGCCCACGTCGCCATGAGTGCAGCGCTCGTGGTTGCCGCCAGCGCGAGGACCCACGGGACCCGAGCGGTCGGTGGCAGCGCAGGCGTGCGGTTCGCCGGCCCGCGACGTGGGGCGGTGGCGGGTGGTGGCGCGGGCGCACGACGGGAGAGGGCGGCGGTGAGCGTGATGCCGAAGGCGACGACGAGGTAGAACCGCACGGCGTAGATCTGGTCGAACCGCCGCGAGTGGGTGTCCAGCGTGGCCGGTGAGGACCAGATGGCGCTGAATGGCTGGCCGTCGGCCCACACCCCCTGGAGGAGCATGCCGCCGACCGTGCTCGTCACCAACAGACCCAGCCCCACCCACAGCAGTCGGGTGGTCCGTCGCTCCGAGAGTCCGTCGCGCCAGAGCGCGAGGACCACCAGCAGGAGTCCCGGTCCGAGAGCCAGCCCGACGTAGCCAAGCCCTCTCGCGCCCCCCAGCAGCGCTCCGGCGAGGTCGTTGCGTCCGGTTCCCGTGGCACCGGCGGTCACGGTGCTCGGGGCGCCGATGGAGAAGCGGAACGACCCGGACACGGGGTGGGTGTCCGTCG